>NZ_JBICZB010000014.1:0-131897 GCF_043201815.1 Kitasatospora sp. NPDC048296 | reverse complement strand
CGCCAACCACGCGACGGCCGAACAAGTGAACCTGAAACCCCGCCAACCCCTTCTGACCAGCTGATCAGCACCTCCCGCACACCGGGGGAAGCTCAGAGTGGCGGCGGTCGCGGATTCCGAGGAATTCACCCCACGGCTCGAACGGCGCATGGGCTCCCCAAAGGGGACTCCTGGGGCGCCGGGTCAGCGCCCCAGGAGTCAGCTGGTCTGCTCAGCATGCGCGACGCTGAGGGCCGGTGGTCGGTGCGGCAGACGGGGCGGCCGGGCTGGTGGGTGTGGTGCGCAGGCCGAGGGCACGGGACAGGGTCTAACAGCACTTGACAGGGCCAAGATGGCTGCAAGGCGGTTATAAGGCGCCGAATCCCAGCGAGCTGGCGAAGCGTCGGGAAGGTTGACCCGAGCGTGCGGGCCGCGGACAACGTCGGAACGATGGCCGATTGCCGAGGACGCTGCGGTCACTCAGGGGCGCCGCCGTTCAAGTCCAGCCGGATGCGGGCGAGCGTTTCCGCGACCTCCAAGGCCAGCTCGTCCTCAGGGCCGTAGACCATGACCAAGTCTTCCTGGAGGGGCTTCAGGAGTTGCAGGGCTTCGGCAACCTTCCCCTGTGCGAGGAGGAGGACGGCGATGCCGTGGCGAAGGTCGATGGCTTCTTCGCTCACGTCGCCGTCGAGCGCGCGGACGGTGTCCAGCACGTCCTGGAGCTCGTGGAGGGCCTCGGTGACCTGGCCGAGTTCGGCACGGCAGCGGGCCGCCTGGGCGCGGCACTCGCGGGCGGGCGTACTGGCGGGACCGGCGGTCCGGCTGTAGGCCGCGGCCAGGGCTTCGAACTCGGGCAGAGCAGCCCGGTAGTCGCCGCCGAGGAAGCGGATGGCGGCGCGCTGCTTGCGCAGGCCGAGGACTTCCTTGCTGTCGGTGCCGAGCGCGCTGGCGGCCGATTCGACGACAGCTCCGATCACCTCGACTGCCTGGGCGAACCGCTCGTCGTCCAGGAGGAGATCCGCATGGGCGTACGCCTCCTTGATCGCAGCACGGACCTGCTCCAGGACGGGCAACGGCTGGAACTCGACCGTGGTGGGGGTGTGGACGGCTGCGGGTGGTTTTGGCGCCATGGAGCGGGGCGCATAGGGGTGTCGGAAGAGACGGGTCGGGTCCGGGGTACCGAGGGGGCCGGCCTCGGCCTTCGTGGGCACGGAGCCGGCCGCTGGCAGGAAGGGCAGGAGGCGCTCGTAGACCTCCTGGGTGTCGGCCGGGCGGCTCTCCGACGCCTTGCGCAGAAGGTGTAGGACGAGCGTCTCCAACGGCTCGGGAACATCGGCGCGGAGCTGCCGCAGCGGGACCGGTGCCGCGGTGAGGTGCTGGTGCATCAGCGTGTACTCGTTGCCCTCGAAGACTGGGCGGCCGGCGAGGAGTTCGTGCAACACGCAGCCGAGGGCGTACAGGTCCGTCTGCGGGGTGATCCGGCCACCGCGGACCTGTTCCGGCGACATGTACTGGTGGGTGCCGATGGGGCTGCCGGTCGCGGTGAGCTTGGTGACGTCCGTCCGCAGGATCGCCGCGATGCCGAAGTCGAGGACCTTCACCGTGCCGTCACGGGCGACGAGGATGTTGCTCGGTTTGAGGTCGCGGTGGATCACCGGCACGTCGTGGGCATGGGAGAGCACGGTGGCGACCTGGGCGGCGACGGCTGCGGCCCAGCTGACCGGTAGCGGGTGGTCAGGCTGGAGGTAGGCGGAGAGCGGCACGCCGTCGACGAGTTCCATCACCAGGAACAGTCGCTCGAAGCTGTCGTCCAGCACCGCGTCGTAGACCTGGGGAACGCCGGGGTGCTGGATGCGTGCGGTGATGCGTGCCTCCCGGCGGAAACGCCGGGCGAGCTCCTCGGCCAACTGCGACGAGGTGACCGCCGCCTGTCGGATCAGCTTCACCGCCACGGGTCGGTCGAGCACGGCGTCGTAGCCGCGCCACACGTCGCCCATGCCGCCGTGACTGAGCTCTTCCAGGAGTTCGTAGCGGTTGGAGATCACGGTCGCCGGCACGCGGCTGCCCCCCGTTTCTGCGTGCATGGTCGATGGCTGTGGTGCTGTGCGGTTCACAGTGTGACGTGTGTGACGATCACCAGTCCAGGCTTTCGTCTGGCCCCCCGGGACGGTAGGCGGTGCGCGAACGGGCGCCTACCGTCCCAGGTGGTTGAGCACCGGCGTCAGGCCGCGTCGTCCACGCCCTCCTCGCGCCTGATCATGCGCCAGGCGGCTCGGCGCGCGCTGCGGTTGAGGCTGGACTGGAAGCCCCGGTCCGGAGCGAAGTACCGCTTGCCGAGGTCGGTGACGATGCCGACGTAGTCCTCGACCTTGTCGGCGAAGACCCGGTCGAAGACCTTGCCGAAGTTGTCCTCGTCGTTCACGACAGCCGCCTGGCGGACCTCGGTCTCGGCGAGGGTCGCGTTGAATGCGGGCAGCAGGTCCTGCTCGGTGAAGTCCGTTCCGAACTTGTCGTTGAACTTCGCGATGAGCTCGGACAGCAGGGACTTCTCCTGCTCCTTCGTCCCGCCCACGCCCTCCCCGACGTTCCGGATCAGGGCCGGCTCCTCGGCGGTCAGACCCATGTCGTACTCGCCGGTCTTCTCCACCCGCAGATGGCTGAGGTCGACCTCCCCTATGTCGACACCGCCGTCAGCCCGCCGCGGCAACCGGTTGAGCAGGTACCGCCCGTACAGGTGGAGCCGCTCCAGATCGGGGTCGGTGTACGGGACGATCTGCGCCAGGAAGCCGTACTTGCGTACGTAGTCCTGCAGGTTCGCGCGGAAGTCCTCGGCCGTCTTCTGGTCGTCCTCGTCCTCACTGTTCAAGAGGGCCTCGAAGCGGACCACCGCCGGCGCGAGCAGCCGGTACAGCTCTGCGTGCAGCTTCTCCCACTTCGTAGCGGACCCGCCCGCCTTCTCCTGTGCGGCGAAATACGCCTCGGCGAATTCGTCCATCTCCCGCGCGGTGAGGATCGGCGCGGACATGACCCGGCTCTGCGCTTCGTAGAGCAGGTTCGGGTCGGACGGGAACGTCCGGGCCTCCAGGAAGTACGGGCTGAAGGCGGCCTTGACGTCCTCGGCCTCATTGACGAAGTCGATGACCGCGAGGTCCGCCTGCGCCTTGCGCTCGGCGGTACGGTTCAGCCGCGACAGCGTCTGAACGGCGGAGATACCGGTGAGTGTCTTGTTGACGTACATCGTCGTCAGCAGCGGCTGGTCGAAGCCGGTCTGGTACTTCTCCGCCACGACCAGGATCCGGTACTCCGGCTTGCCAGGGCCGCCGACACGAACGGCCTTGTCATCGGCACGGGTGTAGGCGAACGCCTTGGGCAGCGCGCCCTCGGACAGCCCGTCATTCTCCTTGGGCTCGGTCGTCTCCTCGCCCTCGAAGGTAAGTGAACCGGAGAACGCCACCAGAACACCGAGGTCCGGGTACTTGGCGTCGTAGCCAAGGTCTTTGAGGTAGCTCTTGATCGCACGGGACATCTGCACGGCGGACTGGCGGGACGCCGTCACCACCATCGCCTTGGCGCGACCCCCGAGCCGCCCCCGGGTGTGCGCGAGGAAGTGCTCCACGATCACCTGGGCGTGCTGCGCGACGGTGTAGTCGTGCGTCAACGCGAACCGGGCGAGCAGGGGGTTCGCCTTCTTCGGGTCGACCTCCTTCTCCTCCGGGTTCTTGTTGACCAGCTTCCAGTAGGTGTCGTAGGTAACGTAGTTGCGCAGCGGGTCGAGGATGAAGCCCTCCTCGATCGCCTGCCGCATCGAGTAGGTGTGGAAGGGGCGGTACTTGGCTTCGCCGTCGACGTCCTGGAGCGTGCCGAACAGCTCAAGGGTCTTCGCCTTGGGCGTGGCCGTGAACGCGAAGTAGGAGAGGTTCGCGGCACGGGAACGCTGCGAGGCCTTGTGCTTGAGGCGCTCCTGCAGGGTGGCGGGGGCCTCGTTGCTTGCGGCCTCAATGGCTCCCGCGTCGTCGGAGTCCGCGTCGAGGCCCAGGTCGCGGAGGGCAGCCCGGACGGCGGTGGCCGCGTCGCCCGACTGGGAGGAGTGGGCCTCGTCCACGACGATGGCGAAGTTGTGGCCCTGGATCTCGGTCGGATTCTGCTTGAGGAAGTTAAGCAGGGCTGGGAACGAGTGGAGGGTGACCGTGACGATCTTCCCGGTCTCCCGGGAGAGCGCCCGTGCCAACTGCGCACCCTTCGCACCCTGGTTTTCGTCGATCTTCACCACTAGGCCGGCGGTCTGCTCGAAGCTGCCGACCGTCTCCCGGAGCTGGGCGTCCAGGTTACGGCGGTCGGTGATGACGATGACTTTGTCGAACACCGGCACGCCCGGCTTGAGGCCCCCGGCCAGGGCGTCCGGGTCGAGACCGGCCGGATCGGTGGGCGTGTGCAGGTCGCTCAGCCGGTGGGCGAGCCAGCCGATGGTGTTCGACTTGCCCGACCCAGCGGAGGCCATGACCAGGTAGTTGTGCCCGGCCCCGTGGACGGCGGCGTGGGCGGTGAGCTTCCGGACGACGTCCCACTGGTGGAAGCGGGGGAAGATGAGCTTCCGGGTGCTACCGCCCCCTGGCGTCTTCTCCTTGTGGAGGTGGACGAACCGCTCCAGGAGATCCAGCCAGTTGTCGCGCTGCCAGACCTGTTCCCACAGGTAGGAGGTCGAGTAGGTGCCGGGAGTGGTGGGGACGGGGTTGCCCTTGCCGCCGGGCTCGCCCGGGCCCTCCGAGCCGGTGTTGAACGGGAGGAAGTGCGTCTTCGGTCCGCGCAGGCTGGTCGCGACGAAGACCAGGTCGGGATCGACGGCGAAGTTCGCGACGACGCGGCTGGTGAAGATCAGCTCGCTGGGGTCGCGCTTCTCGCGGTACTGCTTCTTGGCCTGGTCGACCCCCTGACCGGTCAGGGGATTCTTCAACTCGGCAGTGGCGACCGGGATCCCGTTGAGGAAGAGCGCCAGGTCGAGCCGGTTGCCCCGGTCGGCCTGCTTTGTCGCGTACTCCAGCTCGCGGACGACGGTCAGGTGGTTGGCCCGGTAGCCGTCGAGGACGGAGTCGTCCTCGACCAGGTTGGGGCGGAAGTACGCGACCCGGAGGAGGACGCTGCGGTCCTTCACGCCGTCACGCAGCACCTTGAGCAGCCCGTCGCTGGCGATCGCCTGACCGAGGCGCTTTGCAAATCCGCGCTGCGCCTCGGTCTGGTCGCCGGCGTACTGGGCGGTGACCAGTTCCTCCCACTCATCGCCCTGGGTCTTGCCGATGAAGGCGAACAACTCGTTGGTGTCCAGCCCGAGCTCGGCCCGGTAGTCCTCCGGCTGGGCCTCACGCCACCCGCGCTCGGTCATCGCGGCGACAATGGCCGCGCCGAACGCAGCCTCGGTGTGGATCGGGGGCATAGCGCTTACTCCGTAACTCCTCGACCGGATGCGGTGGACACGTCGAACTGGCCGGTGACGGCGGCGGTGATGAGCGCCTGCCGGCGCTCGGTGAGCAGAGTGAGCTGGCGTGTGACGGCCGCATGAAGCCCGCGGGTTGCCCGAGAACCTTCATCAATGACACGTACCAGTTCTTCCTGCTGAGATCTATCACCTCGTGGAATAGGCCATTCCTTGATATCTTCACCGCGCAGCTTAACCATGGATTGAGACGATCCCCTGGCGGTAGACTCGATCAGGGATCGGACGCGACCGCTAAGTGCGACTTCGGCAATGAATCGAGGACTGACGCCCTCCAAAAGTCCCACCCTGTAGATCAGATCCGGGATAAGCAGACCCTCGCAATCGCCTGACACTACCGCCACATCGCCAACCAATTTTGGCGTATTCGCCCGCGTCACTAGGAGATCGTTTCGACGTACCTCGTACGCCCGGATTGGCGCGATGTCATCCGGCAGTCGTTTGTTCTCTGTGGGATCGAACCTTCCCCCCTTTACTGCACTTAGCTTCAGGATAGCCCACTCGCTTGAATTCTCGCGCGCAATTGCTTCACACTGCGGACTTGCCCCCTGTTCAATTCGCGCAGCAAAGCGGCGCAGAGGGAGTTCCCCCTCCCTCTCGACCAACCTCATGACGGCTGCGTCCCGGAGGGCGCGGCCGCGCTCCTCAAGGCGATTCAGAAGCACCTTGTTTAGTTCGACAATCCGATCGATGCGAGTTGCCTCAGCATGAAGGAAGTCGGCGATCTGGTGCTGGAACTGTGGCGGCGGCAGCGGCAGCGGGGTCCGTCCCAGCGGCTCCAGGTTCAGGGCGCGGAACGTCGCACCTCCCACCGACGCTTCCCAGAACTGCCGGGCCGTGGAGCTCTGCAGCGCCCAGTACAGGAATCGGTTGGAGACGCCCGCCGCTGACGCCACCCGCGCAGTCCCCTGCGTCAGGTTCGCCCCTGAGAGCTCAGCCGGGACAATCATGACTTTCCCGAAAGAGGGGCCAATCGATACCACCACGTCCCCAGAAGCCACTTCCGAGCGTCGGTACGTACGGGCGATCTCTGGCGTCGTTCGCAGAAGCGAATCGGTATCCGTCACGCCACCGTCTTGGCTCATGTCAACCGGCCTGATATACGGGACACCGGCAGGTGTGTCAGGGCCGGCCTGAACGATCCCGTACGTGATCGGTCGTGCCGGATCGACAAGCCGCTTGAGCGGTACGAAAGGCCAGGTCATTCCGTCACCTCCCCCAGCAGCGCCTGAATTTCAGCCTCCAGCGACTTAAGTTCCGCATCGATCTCTGCCAGCGGACGCGGAGGACTGTATACGTAGAAGTAGCGCGTAAGCGGGATCTCGTAGCCGATCTTCGTCTTGCCGTGGTCGATCCACGCGTCCGGTACGTGCGGCAGCACCTCGCGCTTGAGGTATTCGTTGACATCCTCACCCAGTGGCACGTTCTCGTAGTCGCGCAGGTCGGTGTCCGGCTCCGGAGCGCCCTTGAGCATCTGGACCTCGCCGTCCGCGTCTCGGACGCCGATCGTGTCCCGAACGGCCTTCGTGAACGGTGCGCCCGTCGGCCAGAGCAGGCCGGCCGCGACGACCGCGTCCTTCAGCGCAACAAATGCCACGGACTTGGTCGGCCAGCTCTGGCCGTCCAGGGCCCGAACTGCCGCGACAAACTCCTCCGTGTCCTCCAGCTTCTGGACAGGCTTGGCCTCGGCCAGCGCCGCCAGGGTCTCCTCCGTGACCTCGAACCGCAGCTTCAGCGGTCGGTCGACGGTGATGCGCTGGTAGCCGAAGTCCTCGTTCTTGAAGACCTTGACCTTGCCGTGGAGCGGGTGCTCCGGGTCTCCAGCGACCTGCAGGGCCTCACCGTACAACCGGGTGATCTCCCGGATCTGCTGCTCGTTCAGTTTCTTGCGTTTGTCGCCGAGGGACTTTGGCATCTTCACCCAGTAGTCCCTGGCGTCTAGCAGCACGACCTTGCCCTTGTGGTCGGCGGACTTGCGGTTGGTGAGGATCCAGAAGTACGTAGAGATACCGGTGTTGTAGAAGAGCTGGTCGGGCAGGGCGACGATGGCCTCCAGCCAGTCGTTCTCCAGGATCCACCGGCGGATGTTGGACTCGCCGGACTCTGCCGCGCCCGTGAACAGCGGGGAGCCGTTGAAGACGATGGCGACCCGGGAGCCGCCACCTCCATTGACGTCGACCGGCTTCATCTTCGAGAGCATGTGCTGTAGGAAGAGCAGCGAGCCGTCGTTGATTCGCGGCAGGCCGGCGCCGAACCGCCCAGAGTCGCCGAGGGTCTCGTACTCGTGCTCGACCTCGTCCTTGACCTTCTTCCACTCCACGCCGAATGGAGGGTTAGCAAGGAGGTAGTCGAATTTCTCGCGCCTGTGGCCGTCGTCGCTGAAGGAGTTGCCGAAGGCGATGTTGTCCGGGTCCTGGCCCTTGATCATCAGATCCGAGCGACAGATTGCCCAGGACTCGGGGTTGAGCTCCTGGCCGTAGACCTCCACCTTGGCAGCCGAGTTGAGGTCGGTGATGTGGTCCTCGGCCGCACTGAGCATGCCGCCGGTGCCGCAGGCCGGGTCCAGGACGGTGCGCACCGTTCCAGGGAGGCTCAGCGCGTCCGCATCCGGCCCTACCAGCAGGTTGACCATCAGGTTGATGACTTCGCGCGGGGTGAAGTGCTCACCCGCGGTCTCGTTCGACTGCTCCGCGAAGCGTCGGATGAGCTCCTCGAAGATGTAGCCCATGTTGTGGTTGGATACGGCCTCGGGACGCAGGTCCAGGTCTGTGAACCGGCCGATGACCTGGTAGATGAGCTTGGCGCCGTCCAGCTTGCGGATCTGCTGGTTGAACTCGTACTTCTCCAGGACCTCGCGGGCGTTGTCGGAGAACGAGGCCACGTAGAGCTGCAGGTTCCTCGCGGCGTTCTGCGGGTCACCGGCGATCTTCCGCAGGGTGAGGGAGCTCCTGTTGTAGAAGGAGTGGCCGGAGGCCTTACGCAGGAAGCGGTCCTCGTCCAGCTCCTGGCCGGCGAGCTCGGCGGCCCGCTCCGCGACCTTCTCCCGGGTCGGCTCCAGCACGCACTCCAGCCGTCGCAGGACGGTGAAGGGCAGAATCACCTTGCCGTAGTCGGACTGCTTGTAGTCACCGCGCAGGAGGTCGGCGACGGACCAGGCGTGGTTCGCCAGCTCCGTGTGCTTGCTGCTGTTCAAAGGGTTTCCCCGGTCTTCTCTCGGGTCGTCCGCCATTCTCAGCGGAACGTACGCAGTCTGGTCGATACGTCGTGTCGGCCGAGGCGGTTCAGCCGGATTGGTGCTGGTCGCCGGACATCGGCGGCAGGAGCGCGCCTACGGTGAGGCCTGCGGTCACCGCGTTCGCGGCCTCCGTAGCAAGAGCCGCGGCGCGATGGGCGGCGGCGCGCAGCTGGTAGGCGCGGCGGAAGGCGCCGCCGTAGTGGCGTTGCTCCGTCAGCGGCATGAGGGGGACGCGCAACCGCGCCGGATTGACCTGGACCATAGTGGTGCCGGTCGAGGCGGCGGTGATGTTGTCGGCTGCGCCGAGGAATCCGGCGAGGAACCACGGGTCGAGGCGGGACGGGTCCGGACGCAGGAGGTGCAGGGCGGAGCCGAGGAGCGCACCGGCATCGCCCTCGTCTGCGACCCGGGTCATCAGTCCCGCAGTGCCTGGGCTGGAGACTGCGCGCAGCAGTACGTCCCCTTCCGCGATCGTTTGGCTGGTGTCCGGGTGGGCGTCCCCGGTCGTACCCGAGGGCGCGCTGCCGTTCAAGACATCACGCGCCGTCAGCACCGGCTGGAGATCGATTCCCTCCGCGGCGACGCCTCCGCCCTTAGAGTCGCGTCCGCTGCCAAGCGCCGCTGCCCGGACAACAACGAGGGCGCCTCCGCGGGTGAGATCGGCGACAGTCGCGGTGCGCCATTCGCGCATCGACGTACCGGCCGTATCCCATTCCGTCGCACCGCTGAGCGCAGCCAGTTCGTTCAGTTGCGACCCCAGTTGGCCGTGCAGCGCTGCGATTCTGCCGACGAGCGCCGCCGGGTCGACGTCGGCTGCGGCCGCGCGGACCTGCCGGCCCGGGGTGAGGTCGACGACGTCGTCGAGGAGGTCGACCACCGGGACGGCGCGGGCCAGCCCCGACGCGTCGGTGAAACCGTCCGGCTGGTCGCGATACGCCATCCACGGTGTCAGCACGCGCTCCGCGAGGCCGGCCCAGTCGAAGGCGGCACTCCCCAGTGAGCCGCTCCGTGTGACGGTGCCGGCACTGCCCTCGCCGTCTCCGTCGATGAAGAGTACGGAGGTGCGCTCGGCGGAGCCGGGCTCGGGCCGCTGCAGTATCCAGATGTGCAGGGCGATGTGCAGCGGGTAGGCGACGCGGCTCGGCAGGGAGACGACGGCGCGCACGGCCCCGCTGCGGACGAGTTCGGCGCGGATGCGGCGGGCGGAGGTGCGGAAGGCGAGGGCGGGTGGCAGCAGCATGACGACGTACCCACCGGGCTCGACGTGTGCCAGTGCGTGTTGGACCCAGGCCAGCTCCGACTCGAAGCGTGAGGGCACGCCGTAGGCCCACCTGGGGTCGTAAGCGAGTTCGTCGTGGCCCCAGTCGCGGTCACCGAAGGGTGGGTTGCACAGCACGGCATCGACCGTCAGGCCCGGGAAGGCGTCGGCCCGCAGGCTGTCGCCGGCGGCGATCACGACCTTGTCCCCTGCGGCCGGGGCGGGCTCGTCAAGCTCAAGGGCGACTGAGGCCCGCTGCGCCTGGAGCGCACGGGTGTCCTGTCCGTACAGCTCGCGTGCGCCGCGCTTGCGGGCGGCGGACAGGAGGGTGCCGCTGCCGCAGGCGGGGTCGAGCACGCGGGTCACGGTGTCGGGCAGCAGTCCTGCCATGAGGTCGGCAAGGCCCTGGGGAGTGCGGTAGGTGCCGCTGGCCGCGCTCTCGTCGAGGTCGCGTTCGGCGAGGACGTCCAGTGCGGCCTGCGCACCCGGACCGCGTACACATGTCAGGAGTGCGCGGATCACACCGGCGTCTTCGGACCCGTACGTCACGGGCCGGATCTCGGATGCTGTCCGGGCGGCAAGGAGACCGTTCGCAGCCGTGGCAAGCCGATCGTCGGGCAGTTCAAGAAGACGGCCCGACTCCTGCTCCGGAAGTCGCGCCGCGTCTGCCAGCAGCGGAAAGAAGCGGGTGGCGTCCACGCTGGCCCCGAGAAGCCGCAGCGCCGTCCGCAGGTCCTCCTCCGGTGACGCGGCGGAGGTGTGCCCCCGGCCGCGGAGCCACTGCTGGACGGCGCCCAGGTCGTAGAGCGGGCTGCTCTCAGTGCCGCCGCTGGGCGCGGGGAAGTCGGTGTGGCGCCGCCGCCAGTTGCTGACGGTGGCGCGGGTGACCCCGGCGATACGGGAGATCTCTGCGGCCGTCACCTGCGCGGACGGCGGCATCACTGACTTTTGCGGCATGGAGCCCCGCCTCTCTCGGAAGTGGACAGTAAACACGTTACACCATCAGTCAAGACATGCATTCGATTGACGATGCTTTCAGTGTCATGCTTATCTAGATCTGCTTGCACAGCCCGTGCTGCTGTCATCACGACGGCAGCCGTGTCATCGTCCCCACCCCCTCTTCTCCAGGAGCGCGCCATGACGACCAGCACCAGCTCCGCACCCACCGCATCCGCACCCACGCCGCCGGCATCGCCGATCGCGGCCGTCGTCCAGCGGCTGGAATCCGCCCCTCTGTCCGAGGAGGTCGCCGCACTGGTTCGCGAAGCTCTGGACAGCGTCGAAGGCTCCGAGGCCGCTGCCGTCCGTGGTGCCTACCTGAAGTCGATCACCGTCGAGGGCTTCCGGGGCATCGGTGAAGCCGCCACGCTCCATATCCCTCCGGGCCCCGGCCTGACGGTGGTGCAGGGGCGGAACGGCAGCGGCAAGTCCAGCTTCGCCGAGGGCATCGAGGTCGCCCTCACCGGGCGCAACCGCCGTTGGGAAGACGAGGACGGTAAGAACGTGCAGACCGTCCAGCAGGACGGTTGGCGCAACCTGCACCACTCCGGACCGCACCGCCTCGAACTGGAACTCCTCGCCTCCGGCCGGGTCCGACCGCTCACGATCACCCGCGCTTGGGCCGACACCACGTCGTTCTCCGAGTCCGAGTCGGCGGTCCTCGGACTCGGGCCGACCCCGTTGCCGCTCTCCGCTCTCGGCTGGGCGGAGGACCTGCGGTCGTTTCGGCCGGTCCTCTCCTACAGCGAGCTCGGTCAGATGATGACCGCCAGGCCCAGCCGGATGTACGACCGGCTCGCCACGCTGCTCGGCCTCGGGGCACTTAGTGAAGCCGCCGATCGGCTCGCCGCACGCGAACAGGAGCTGGCGCTGAGCGAGAAGCAGGCCAAGGCCGCGCTGCCGCCGCTGCTCGCGGCCCTTGTGGACGTGCCGGACGAACGCGTCCAGAGCGCGGTGACGGCACTTCAGCAGCGTGTCCCGGACCGGGAGCGCATCCGTGCCCTGGTCGCCGGGGCGCCGCTGGCCGACACGACGGAGCTGGCCCGCCTGCACCGATTGGCCGCGCTCAACGGCCCGGACACCGACGCGGTGACTGAGGCCGTCGCCCGGCTGCGGGAGGCCGTCGCCGCGGCCGAGGACGTCCGGCACAGTGACGCCGGCACTGCGCTCGCCCGCGCCGACCTCCTCGACCGGGCCCTGCGGCTGCGCTCCCAGCACCCCGCGGACCACACCTGCCCGGTCTGCCGGAGCACGGACCGCCTCGACGACGCGTGGGCCGCCGCGGCAGGCGCCCAGGCCGACCTGCTCCGCGAGGAGGCCGCCGAGGCCCGGTCCGCGCAGCAGGCCGTACAGGACTCTACGGACGACCTGCGGGCACTGATCCACAACCGCACCGCCGACCTGCCTGATCACCTGCACGCTCTCTGGGACGAATGGGTCGCCTGCCGCGGCATCCATGACCCGCATGGACTCGCGGCCCACGCCGAGAAGCAGGCGGCGGCACTCGCCGACGCCTGCCGACATGTCCGCCAGGAGGCGAAGCGTCAGCTGGCGGAGCAGGACGAGCAGTGGCGCGGCGTCGTCCCGCAGCTTGCGTCGTGGCTCGCGCTGGCCGATGCGGCAGCCGCCGCCAAGCCGCTGCTGGCCCAGGTCAAGAAGGCGAGGGCATGGCTCAAGGAGGTGCAGGCCGAGCTGCGTGAAGCCCGTATGCGCTCCATCGCCGAAACTGCGCAGGGCATCTGGCAGTACCTCAGCCAGGAGAGCAACGTCGCCCTGGGTGACGTTACGCTCAAGGGCTCCGAGACGTACAGCGGCCGGGGCGTGGCACTGAACGTCACCGTGGACGACGTCGACGCCGCCGCGCTTGGTGTCGTGAGCCAGGGCGAACTGTTCTCCCTCGCGCTGGCGCTGTTCCTGCCCCGGGCCATGGCCCCGCAGAGCCCGTTCGGCTTCATCGTCATCGACGATCCGGTGCAGTCCATGGACCCTCGGAAGGTCGAGGGCCTCGCCCGGCTGCTGGACGAGATCGCCCGGACCCACCAGGTCGTCGTCTTCTCCCATGACACCCGGCTGCCGGACGCCCTGCGCTTCCACCGCATCAAGGCCACGATCCTTGAGGTCGGCCGGTTCCGGCGTTCGAAGGTGACCGTCCGTTCCGTCGACGACCCGGTCAAGCGTGAACTGGCCGCCGCTCGTGCGGTCGCCAGGGACAACAAGGTCACCGCCGCGGTCCTCAACGAGGTCCTGCCCGGCCAGTGCCGCCTCGCTCTGGAGGCCGCCCTCCAGGAGTCGGCTCGCCGGACCCTCCTCGGTACCGGCATGGTCCATCTCGCCGTCGAGGAGCGCATCGGTAAGGCCCGTGAGCTGACTGACCTGGCCGCCCTTGCCCTGTTCGGCGAGAGCCGGAGCAAGGCCCAGGTCTACCGGGAGATCAGCCGCCGGCTCGGTCCCGATGCGAGCGACATCGTCGGACTGTGCAACAGGGGTGCCCACACCACCGTCCCGGACACGGCCGACGCCGTCGCATTCATCAACCGGGTGGCCGCCGCCACGGAAGGACTGCGCGCTCTGTGACTACTGCACCCGAGGTGCTGACCTCAGCGACCCGCATCACCGCCGCCACGTCTCTTCTCGACGCCGGGCCCTCCGGGAACGCCCACCCGCGCGCCGCGGTGTTCCTGCTCCGCCGCGCCCTGGAAGCAGGGCTCGACTCATACATCGTCGCCCACCGGCCGGCCCTCACCCGCTGTCGGACGGAGACCAAGGTCGTCTGGCTTGCCCACCACCTCGATGTCCGGCTGGCCGGCCGACTCGCGGCGGTTTGGAGCAGCCTCAGCGGAGCGTGCCACTACCAGCAGACCGCCCTGCCCCCGACCGTCGGTGAACTCCTCGGATGGCGGGACGAGGTCGCGTTCGTGCTGCGGGGCCTCCGCACCTGAGCTCGGCGATCGCCCGTCCGCGCATGACTCAGGACAGCGGCTGCGCCGTGGGAAGCGCTGTATTCAAGCCGCCCGCGGCAGCAAAATGAGACGGTAGCGGCACCGGACCGGCCGTTTCTAGTGCGCCCGTGACTATCAATCAAGGGGGATGACATGGCGAGTGTGGAGAGGCCCGAATTCCTGCCCGACTGCGACACGCCGGCACGCTACAGGAAGGCGGACGATGCCACTCTGACGTGCCTCGTTCGGTTGGCTGATGGCTCGCTTGACGACCACTGGCGGACTTCCAGTCTGCAAGCGTGTGAGATGCGAGGCGGCGCAGCGCTCGCGGCGGCGTCCTTCATCGTCCAGGCACCCGGTCCCTGGCACGAGGACGTCCAGCGGATCCTGCGTCTGTCCAAGGTAAGCATTGACCGGCCGAGTTACTCCGCGTCCGAGTACACGGCCGGCCTCTGCTACGTCGCAGGTGCCAAGGACCTTCTGGCAGGACTGCGCCACCGAGCGGCCGACGCCTTGGTGCATCGCTCGAATGATCTGGGTGTATTGGGCTACCAGGAAGCCTGCCACCTACTCCCCAGGAACAGCTGGGACTGGCTGGCAGATGCCGTGCGTGACGGGTGGGCGCTGTGGACGGCGATCCTCTTCACCGAGGACGAGGCCGCCCCGCTCACAACCCGTATGCGAGTGGGCGTGGCTCTCGCAGAACACGAGCAGCCCGCTGGGTACGTACCTCAGGCCGTGGAACGGCTTGTTGCGCACCAAGGCGCCTCGAGCGCTGACCGCCTCGCGCTTGCCCTGGCCGTCGCGCAGCGCGCTCCGAAGGACGCCGTGGGCCTGCTTTGTTGCCTCGCATCGGACCCGATCGTCCAGGCCGGACACCGCATGCACGCCATCGGGCTGCTTGACGAGATCGACCCGCCGAAAGCTGAGGAGATGCGGGCCTTGCAGACCCGCCTTCCTTCCGCCCAGGTGGCTCGCAAGCAGCGCCGGGACGCTGTCGAGCGTGCGCAGCAGGAAGCCGCGGCTAGGCGCGAGCGGGAGACTCCCGAGGCAGTCCTGAGGCGGCTTGACGCCGAGATCGAGGAGCTTCTGGACGACCTGCGTCACCGCGGCTCGGCGGACTTCCTGGCCGATCAGCTCGACGACCACATCGCGGAGAACAGCTGGGAGGAGGTTGCCCAGGATGTCGCCGACATGTGCAGTGTGATCCGCGATGAGAGCGTCGAATCCTCACTCCACCTGTTGGAGGTCCTCACCCAGATCCGGTACGGCGATGAGTCCGATTCGCTCATGGGGACACCCGACCCCGAAGAACTCGATGCCCGGAACTTCCCTCGGCTGACTCAAGAAGGGCTCAACGAGTACGCACGCACCGAGGCAGAGCGCGCCTGGGCGTTTTGGAGGAAGCTCGTTGAGGAGCACGGCTGGGATAGCGACCAGCTCGGTGAAGTCGACCGCCAAGAAGCGGAGGTGAACCAGAACGTGCGCGAATGCGTCGAGTGCAAGACCGGCGATCACCTACGAGAACTTCAGCAGCACCTGGTGTGGGAACTCTGGCCCAGTTTCGCGGGCGCTGCGGAGCGGAGGAACTATGGCACCGCACGAGCACTCTTGGCCGCTGCTGGCCTCCTTGCGGATGAGGTCGAGCGCGCCCTCACTCTCTGGAAGGCTGCTTCGACCGAGAGCTATGACTTCGACCCGCTGACGATGTCGTGGCCTTGCGAGTTCTGGCTGGTTCTGGAGAAGTCGAAGAACTGCAGCCTGCCGGACGAGTACCTGCCCGAGTAGAAGGTCCTGCAGAAGATCTAGCGTCGTTGAGCCGCTGCCCGGTGGTGGGCCAATCCTGCGCCACCATCGGGGCGGTGATGATGATGCGGTTTCCATGCGCGGGTTAGATCAATCGGCTTGTGCCAGACAGGGGCGAGGGGATACCACGACGGTATGCACCGCTGGACTCCTCTCAACGAGCGTCAGCTCGCTCTCCTGACTCGTATCGGTGAGGGCGCCACCCCCGTCACCTCGGATGAACCCGCGCTTGCCGTTACGGCGCGGGCACTCAAAGGCCGCGGGCTCGTCCTCATGCCGAAGGCCGCTGACAAGAAGTGGCGGGCAGAGATCACCGACGTCGGACGGTTCTATCTGGAACACGGCCACCACCCGGACCAGCCGGCCAAGAAGGTCGGTCGGCCTGCGGGGCGGGATCAAGCTCAGAGACCCGCTGCGAAGGTCGTCCGGCAGGAAGCTCAGCCGGACGAAGGGTCCATGAGTCCGAAGCAGTCGACGCCTCCCCGTCCAGCTCGCCCGCTTCCGCCTCCCCGCTCGGTAACTGGCCCAGCGTTGATCGAGCAGGTCCAGCAGGCCGGGCGCTTCCTGCGTATCTCGGATCCGCCGCCCGAGGAACGGGCACGGCTGCGGCGGGCCTTCGACGCCGCCCGCGAATATGCGCCGGACGGCTACCAGCTGAAGTACAGCGGGCGGGAGAAAGGCGACTTCTTCCTCGGCCTGCTGCGGACGAACGGGCTCGACGAGACCGAGTGGAACCGGATCCGCCTCCAGCGAAGCAGAGTCGTCACCGATGTGGACGACATCATCGCGGCGATCAAGGCCGACCACAGTGCCTTCGAGATTTCCGAGGGCGTACTCCCGCGAGTGCTGTCGATCGTCCGTTTGATCGCCGAGGAAGCCCTGTCGAGGCACGGGGACGTGACGATCTTGAAGAAGCGGCGCCAGGCCAGGCCGCTGCTCAACGTCCACGGCAAGACCTGGGAGATCGGATTCAAGGAGCGGCAGAAACGGGTCAAGTACGTGCCTGCCCCCAAGGGGCGGCGCAAGACCTACGACTGGCAACGGGTCACGCCCGCCCACCGCTCCGAGCCGTCCGGCGAGCTCGACCTCTACCTGGTCGAACCTCACCCCAGCTACAGCCGCGCCAGTGCCTGGACGAAGGAGTGCGGGGACACGCCCAGCCGTCAGCTGGAGGAACAGATCGGGGCTGTCTTCCGGGCCCTGAAGGCCCGCGCCGAGGAGCAGGAGACGCGCCGCCTGGCGTATGAGGCCGAGCAACGGCGGCTCAAGGGGGAGAGGGAACGAGCGGAGGCCGAGCGGCGACGGCTGGAGGCCGAGGAGAAGGAGCGCCAGCAGCGGAAGTGGGAGAAGGCCATCGCTGCCGCCAAGATCCACGCCGCTGAGGCCGCGCGGGCGGAGACCTTCGGGGCGGCCCTGGACCGGTGGCGCGCAGCGGCTGAGATCCGTCGATTCTGCGCCGAGCTGGAGGAATCCGCATCCTGCGCCACCTCTGTCACGGAGGCCGAGCGCCTGCGCCAGTGGGCCAAGTGGGGCCACGAAGAAGCCGACCGGATCGACCCGACGTCACCCGGCCGCGGGCTCGGCGTCGAGGTCTTCGAGACCGAACCCACGGACGAGGCCCTGCGCCCCTTCCTCAAGGGCTGGAGCCCGCACCGGCCCGTCAAGGAAGCACTGCCGGCCGAGCCTGCCCAGCCACCGCGCCAGGCGGACCCCTGGAGCGACCTCAGCGCCTCACCTCGGGACCAAGGCTGGAAATACGGACCCCAAGGTCGCGCTCAATGGTGGAGGCGATGACACCGTGCCCGCGCTCGCGCAGCGCCTTCACAGCCCGCTCGATCAGGGTGTTCAGCCGCTCCACCTCTTCGCGAAGTGCGAGCAGCTCGTCATAGCGGTCCACTCGCTCCTGGCCGCACCACTCGCGGATGGTGCGGAGGGCGTCGTCCTCGGCCTTCAGCTTCCCGTCGTCCCGGCGGCGTTCCCAGGAGTGCCATGACGGAACGGCCCGCTCGCGATCCACGGATTCCTGCCGGCGGTCGGCCTCCGGCAGGATCCCCTCCGCCAGCACCTCTGCGGCCCGCCGGGCGATGCGCTCGGCGACCGGCCAGCCCGCCAGGCACAGCCCGGACCGGTTCTCGTAGACCATCGGATCGGCGCGCAGCTCGGCCGGATCGAGGTCCAGACGCTGCGCCGTGGCATCGAGATCGGCCAGCTCCAACACACCGGCGTCCGCCACGCCCTTGCGCAGCCGGGCCTGGCTCTTCGGGCGGATGAACCCCAGGACCGTCCGGGCTGCCTCGAACTCGGGGCTCTTGCGCACCTGCCGGGATGCTTCCGTCAGCCTCAGTTCGGCGGCGTCGTCAGCACGGAAGACTTCCACGTCAGCCCACCGGGCGACCAGTGATGCCTGCGCCACCCACTCCTGCAGTCCGGTTTCTTCACCGTCGAGGAACCGGACGTGCACCTGGGCCGACCGGCGCGGCCCTCCCACCCGGACGATCTCCACGCGGCGGACCGCGCCACCGAGCAGCTTGGGCTGGGCGCGGTAGGCCCAGTTCTCGTCGATCTCCACGCAGCTATTGAGCCAAACCACCGCGGCCCGCCGCTACCACTTCCAGGAGTTTCCCCCGGTGGGGTCGGACAGCACTGCCCCAAGGGAAACCGGCGTCGGGGCTTACGGTTCGGCGTAGCCTTCGTGCATGGCAGAGAGCAAGGTCCGGAAGACAGCGGCGCCGAAGGCGGCGGTGAAGAAGGCGGCGGTGAAGCCGAGGAAGCCGGAGTCGCATCTGGCGATGGTGCGGCGGGCGCGGAAGATCAATCGCATCCTGGCGGAGACGTATCCGTACGCGCATCCGGAGCTGGACTTCGAGACGCCGTTCGAGCTGCTGGTGGCGACGGTGTTGTCGGCGCAGACGACGGACCTGCGGGTGAACCAGACGACGCCGGCGTTGTTCGCGAAGTACCCGGAGCCGGAGGACATGGCGGCGGCGAATCCGGAGGAGTTGCAGGAGATCATCCGGCCGACTGGGTTCTTCCGGAACAAGGCGAAGTCGTTGATCGGGCTCTCGATCGCCCTGCGGGACAACTTCGGCGGTGAGGTGCCGAAGACCCTGGAGGAGATGCTTACACTGCCTGGCGTGGGCCGGAAGACGGCCAACGTGGTCCTCGGAAACGCTCGTGATCCTAAAACGGGAGAACCCTTCGGTCTGGCGAGCATGACGGCGGCGTGACCTTGGCAGTGAGCCGCCGGCACCGGTCCGGCGGCTTGTTGGGCGTGAAGAGCGGGACCAGGGCGTCCTGTCGGTGAAGTGGCGAGGCAATGAGCTGTTGTCGGCCACCTGGTGGATCAGTGGAGCAAACCCGTAGCCGGTCGGATGCATTGGCATAGGGTCGTGCGGTATGCAGGTGTCAGGTTGGGCCTGAGCAGTGACTTCTGGGGGTGTCTGTGCCGACGGACTTCGTTGACCGTGTCGACTACATGGCTGAACTCGACGGCCTGGTGACGGACTTGGCCGACCGGCGGGGTGGGGCGCTGGTGATACGGGGACGTTCGGGCATGGGCAAGTCCGCTCTGCTGGCCGAGTTCGCTCGTCGTGTCGGCGAGCGGTCCGGGACACCAGAGGCATGCCGCGTGGTGCTGACGAGCTGCTATCCGGAGATCGGCACAGGACTGACGTACGCTCCGGCAGTCGATCTGCTCCAGCAGCTCCACGACCAGGCCGAGCAGCCCGGCTGGTGGAGCCGAGTGTTCCGCGGAGCCGGGCGGGGAGTGGCGACGTCTGCTCCGGAGGTTCTGTCGGCGATCGTGCCAGGGCTCGGCGCGGCTTGGAAGGTCGGCAGGGAGGTCACCGAGGCCGCACTCAGCTCCGGCTCGCTGCCACTCGACAGCGTGATGCCGATCCAACACGGGGCCGCAGCCCGGATTGCCGACGCGCTGCTGGACCTGGCACGCGACGGCCTTCCCGTCCTGGCGCTGGTCGACGACATCCAGCACATCGACCCGAGCAGCCTGCTGGTCCTGGACAGGCTCGTCCGGCGTCTCGACGGTGAACCGTTGGCCCTGGTGATCAGCCACGCGCCGGACCGGGAGCCGAACGGCGGCTCCGCAGCGGCCGTGGAGGCCCTGTTGGACACCTGGGAGAGCCAGGGGCTCGCCCGGCACCGGGAACTGGCCGGCCTGCCGACGGAGGCCGTCCAGGAACTGGTCGAGCGCCGCCACCCGGGAGCGCCCGCGAAGCTGTCGGCCGAACTGGTCCAACTCACGGGAGGACACTCGGTCTTCGTCAGGATGTGCCTGGAGGAGTGGAACCCTGACAGCGACCGGATCACCCTGCCGCGCAGTCTCAACCGCGTGGTCGACTCGCGTCTGCGACTGCTCGACGAGCGGGACCGGCGGCTGATCTCCACGGCCGCCGCGCAGGGCAGCAGTTTCCTCTCGAACGTCGTGGCCGAGGCGCTCGGCGAGCCGCACGACGACGTGATCGAACGCCTGCGCAGGATCGGCGACGAGCAGCAGCTGATCGTCGCCGAAGCCGAGCCCCCGGAGTGGGCACGAGGCGACCAGGCGGACTGCTACCGGTTCGAGCACGGAGCCCTGTGGCGGGTGATCTACGACCAGCAGACCACGGAGCAGCGCCGTTCCCGGCACGCCCGGATCGCCCAGGTGCTGAGCGCCCACTCGGGACCGGACGCCGCCCTCGGACGCCGGCTGGAGATCGCCGGCCATCTGGACCGCGGCGGCCTGCCCTGCCTGGCGGCCTCGGCGGATGCTCACTACGCACTCGCGCGTTCGGCGGCGCTCGACGGGCTCTCCTTCGTCGAGGCGGAGCAGCACTGCGAGGTGGCCATCCGCGCGTCCCGCGCACTGCCGGAGAGGGAACCGGACCGGGACCGCCGTCTCATCGCCGCGATCGAGCTGCTGCTGTCGCTGACCGAGGTCCGCTGGAGGGGCCGCCATCAGCCGGCCGGCGGACCGGACATCGATGCGCTTGCGGCCGAAGCGGAACAGGCCGCCATGCGATGCGCCGACGCCCGGCTGATCGCCCGTACGACCCTGCTCCGCGGCAAGACCCTGCTCGCGACCCAGGGCCTGGAGCCGTCCCTGGAGAAGCTCCGTGAGGCGGTGGACCGGGCCGACCAGGCGGGCGACCCCGTGGCGCTCTTCGTCGCCAAGGTCGAGTACGGCCGACAGGTCTCGAAGCGGCGACTGGCGGACGGCCTGGAGCAGCTACGCGAGGTCGAGCGCATGTACGCGTCCGACCCCACCCTGGGCGCCACCGACGATCCCGTGCTCCAGCACGCCCGCAACCTCGCGGAGATGCAGCTCGCCATCAGCCTCTTCGACAGCGGGCACCTCGGTGAGGCACTGGGCCGACTCTTGCGGTGCGTCGACCGGATCCGGCGTGAGCCGATGGCCGTCGAGCTGCCGATAGCGCTCAACTACCTCGCCCAGGTGCACATGGCCACCGCATCGTGGGCGCAGGCGGAAGCGGTACTGCGGGAGGCCCTCGCATCGGAGGAGAAGCGGGGCGGTGACAGCGGATGGCACGCCTACAACGCCGTTCTGCTCGCTCGACTGCTCGCCATGGATTCGCGGCGCCGAGAAGAGGCCCTCGAACTGGCCGAGGCCGCTTGGCTGGAGACCCAGCGGACATGGCTCGCCAATCTGGTGCCGATCGTCCGCAACGTTTTCGCCGAGGTTCTGCTCGACGTCGCCGACGGGGACCTGGCCACGGTCCGCCGGGCAGACCGCCTCGCGCTGGCGACCCGGGTGGAGACCGACAGCACCGGCATGGTCCGCAGCCAGATCGCGGCCCTGGTTCTGCGTAGCCGTACGCACCTGCTGATGGGGGAGCCAGCGGCCGCTCATGAACTGGCCCGTGAGGCGCTGCGCACACTCGACATGGTCGGTGACATGCCCGCCCTACGTACCGAGGAGGTCCTCTACGACGCGGCAGCGGCGTTGCGTGCGGCAGGATCGGAAGGTGAAGCCCAGGAACTCCTTGACCGCGCCCGCTCCGAGGTGACCCGTAAGGCCGGGCTGATCGACGACGCCGACCTGCGGTGCCGCTTCCTGGAAGAGGTCCCGCTCAACCGAAGGATTCTCGACACCGAGGGAGTGATCTGAGTGGCGGGAATAGGACGGGCCGGGAGAGCAGGGAAGGTACACGGAGCGGGGACACCATGCTGACCATCACCAAGGAGTTTCACTTCTCGGCCAGCCATGTGCTGGACGTGCTGCCCGCATGGCATCCCTGCGCCCGCATGCACGGGCACAACTACATCGTGGTGCTCGAACTGTCTGCCCGGCCCGAGGAACTCAACGAGGCCGGGTTCGTCCGCGACTACCGTGACCTCGATGCCTTCAAGAAGTGGATGGACGACACCCTCGACCACCGACACCTCAATGAGGCGATGGGGGGGGGTGTCTCCCCGTCAGCCGAGAACCTCGCCATGTGGATCTTCGGCATCTGGACCGACCAGTTGCCGGAACTGACGGCGGTCCGGGTGTCGGAAACCCCGAAGACGTGGGCGACCTACAGACCCCGCGTACATCACGAACCGGAGCCCTGCACGGGGGGATGAGCAGGTCCACGGGGCGCCGCCGGGCCGAGGCGCTGCATCGGTAGGCGACGTCACAGCTTCCTGTCCTGCGGCGAGGCGGGCTTACGGGCATGGGCAAGCGATGCAACCGGAGCAGCTCTTCGGCGTAGCCTTCGTGCATGGCAGAGAGCAAGGTCCGGAAGGCGGCGGCGCCGAAGCCGGCCGCGAAGAAGGCGGCGGTGAAGCCGAGGAAGCCGGAGTCGCATCTGGCGATGGTGCGGCGGGCGCGGAAGATCAATCGCATCCTGGCGGAGACGTATCCGTACGCGCATCCGGAGCTGGACTTCGAGACGCCGTTCGAGCTGCTGGTGGCGACGGTGCTGTCGGCGCAGACGACGGACCTGCGGGTGAACCAGACGACGCCGGCGTTGTTCGCGAAGTATCCGGAGCCGGAGGACATGGCGGCGGCGAACCCGGAGGAGCTGCAGGAGATCATCCGGCCGACCGGGTTCTTCCGGAACAAGGCGAAGTCGTTGATCGGGCTGTCGATCGCCCTGCGGGACAACTTCGGCGGTGAGGTGCCGAAGACCCTGGAGGAGATGCTTACACTGCCTGGCGTGGGCCGGAAGACGGCCAACGTGGTCCTCGGAAACGCTCGTGATCCTAAGACGGGAGAACCCTTCGGAGTCCCCGGCATCACCGTGGACACCCACTTCGGACGGCTGGCCCGGCGGTTCGGCTGGACCACCGAGGAGGACCCGGTGAAGGTCGAGCTGGCCGTCGCCGAGATCTTCCCGAAGTCGGAGTGGACGATGCTCTCGCACCGGGTGGTCTTCCACGGCCGCCGGATCTGCCATTCCCAGAAGCCCGCCTGCGGGGCCTGCCCGATCGCGCCGCTCTGCCCCGCGTACGGGGAGGGCGAGACCGACCCGGAGAAGGCCCGCAAGCTGCTCAAGTACGAGATGGGCGGCCAACCCGGCCAACGGCTGAAGCCACCGTCGGATTTCCCCGGCGAGGCGGCCGCCCGGGCCGACGCCGCCGCCCACCAGGGGCAGGTCGCGGACCTGGCGGTGGGCGCATGACGGCCGGCGCCATCGAGCGGGACGGCCTGCCGGCCTGGCTGCAGCCGGTCCGGGACGCGGCCGAGCGGGTGCTGCCCGAGCAGCTGAGCCGCTTTCTGCCGCCGCACGAGGGCGGCCGGGCGGCCGCGGTGCTGATGCTGTTCGGCGAGGGCCCGGACGGTCCGGACGTGCTGCTGATCGAGCGGGCCCGTTCGCTGCGCTCGCACGCCGGCCAGCCGTCCTTCCCGGGCGGCGCGCTGGACCCGGAGGACGGCGACCCGGACGGCCCCGGCCCGATCGCGGCGGCGCTGCGCGAGGCCTGGGAGGAGACCGGCCTGGACCCGGCCGGGGTGCAGGTCTTCGCGGAGCTGCCCCGGCTGTACATCCCGGTGAGCCGCTTCGTGGTGACCCCGGTGCTGGGCTGGTGGCGCGAGGAGTCGCCGGTGCGCCCGGTGGACCAGGGCGAGACCGGCGCGGTGTTCCGGGTGTCGATCGCCGACCTCGCCGACCCGGCGAACCGGGTCCGGCTGCGGCACCCGTCCGGGCACATCGGGCCGGCCTTCGCGGTCGCCGGGCGGCTGGTCTGGGGCTTCACCGCCGGGGTGATCGACCGGGTGCTGCACCACAGCGGCCTGGAGCTGCCCTGGGACCCGTCCCGGATCGTCGACCTCTCGGACGAGGCGCTCGCGCTGGTCCAGGGTGACCTCGAGCACTCCCGCGCCCTGCCGGGCGGCGACGCCGACACCTCGTGACGGGCCGTCGGCGCGGCGGGTCCGCGAAGCGTGGGAGGGTGTCGGAGTGAACGTCCTGGATGTGCTGCTGATCCTCGCCGCCGTCGGATTCGCCATTTCGGGCTACCGGCAGGGCTTCGTGGTGGGCGTCCTGTCGCTCGTCGGCTTCCTCGGCGGCGGTCTGCTGGCCGTCCAGCTGCTGCCGCTGCTGCTCGACCACCTCAGCCCCGGCACCACGGCCTCGGTGGTGGCCGTCGTGGTGGTGATCACCTTCGCCGCGATCGGCCAGGCGATCACCGCGCACTTCGGCTGGAAACTGCGCGGGCACATCGACCGCCGCCCGGCCCGGGTGCTGGACGCGGCCGGCGGCGCGGTGGTCAATGTGATCTCGATGCTGCTGGTGGCCTGGCTGATCGGTTCCGCGCTGGCCGGGACGTCCCTGCCGACGGTCTCCAAGCAGGTCCGATCCTCGGCGATCCTCGGCGGCGTCCAGAGCGCGCTGCCCGGCGACGCGCCGAACTGGTTCTCGGACTTCTCCAAGGTGCTCGCCCGCAACGGCTTCCCGCAGGTGTTCAACCCCTTCGAGCACGAGCCGATCACCCAGGTCGACACCCCCGACCCGGCGCTGGCCGGCAGCGCGGCGGTGGCCAAGGCCCGGCAGAGCCTGGTCAAGGTGGTCGGCACCGCGACCTCCTGCGGCAAGACCCTGGAGGGCAGTGGCTTCGTCTTCGCCCCGCACCGGGTGATGACCAACGCCCACGTGGTCGGCGGCGTCGACGAGCCGACCGTGCAGATCGGCGGCGTCGGCCAGCTGTACGACGCGACGGTGGTCCGCTACGACTGGCAGCGCGACATCGCCGTCCTGGACGTGCCCAAGCTGAACGCGCCCCCGCTGACCTTCGCGGGCGAGGCCAAGACCAACGACAGCGCGATCGTCGCGGGCTTCCCCGAGAACGGAGCCTTCAACGTCCAGCCCGCCCGCATCCGCGGCCGGATCCAGGCCAACGGCCCGGACATCTACCACCGCGGCCAGGTGGTGCGCGACGTGTACTCGGTGCGTTCGCTGGTCCGTCAGGGCAACAGCGGCGGCCCGCTGCTCACCCCGGACGGCCAGGTGTACGGCGTGGTGTTCGCCAAGTCCCTGGACAGCGGGGACACCGGATACGTGCTGACCTCGGCCGAGGTGCGTGAGGACGCGCAGGCGGGCAGCACCGCGAACACCCGGGTGGACACCCAGGGCTGCGCGCTCTGAGGCTGGTCGTTCGGCCGGTGCGGCGCCGGGTTTCCTGGTTCGCCGACGCTGGTCGTTCGGCCGGTGCGGCGCTGGTGGGGCGTCGGCGCGGCGCCGGTGCGGAATCCGTCGCACCGTCAGTCCGCCCTGGTAGCCTCGGCCGCGCTCACCCGTTCGGCTCAACCGGGCGCCGTCCCCGGAGTGAGCTCAACGGGAGGTCGTGGTAGTCCGATGATGGGTCATTCGCACGCGGTGAGCGGGGCGATGCTGTACGCGGCCTCAGCTCCGTTCCTGCCCCCGCTGCTGCTCCACACCACGCTGCAGCCGGCGGACATACTGATGGGCACGGTGCTGTGCGCGGGCGCGGCGCTGCTGCCGGACCTCGACCACCACGACGGCTCGATCGCCAACTTCCTCGGCCCGGTCTCCAAGGCGCTCTGCCGCTTCGTGGCCTGGGCCTCCGGCGGTCACCGGCACGCCACCCACTCGCTGCTGTTCGTCGCGCTGATGGGCGGCGGCACCTGGGCCGGCGTCACCTACCTGGGCCGCTACTTCACGCTCGGGCTGACGTTCTTCCTGCTGGCGCTCGCGATCAAGGCCCTGCGGCTGTGCCCGCCGGGCCACGGCCCGGAGGTGTGGATCACCGTCATCGGCCTGTCCGCGCTCGGCACCTTCGGGATGAACACCTGGATGCCCAACTCGCCCGGCTGGCTGCCGTACGCGGCGGCGCTGGGCACCCTGGCGCACCTGCTGGGCGACTGTCTGACCAAGAAGGGCGCGCCGCTGTTGTGGCCGCACAAGGAGCGCTACGAGATCGTGCTGATCAAGCGCAGCGGCAACAACGTCGAGACCAAGGTGCTGGTGCCGATCATGTCGGTGGCGACCTTCGTCCTGCTCTGGTTCACCGCGCTGTCCCCGACCATGGTGAACTGACCGGCTGTTGACCAGCCTGCCGAAGCGGCGCGAGACCTCAGGTCTCGCGCCGCAGTCGTGCGCCCACCCACCGGGCGCGCCGGCCGAGGATGCGCGGGATGCCGAGCTGCCGCTGCGCCCCGCGCTGACGGCTGTCGAGGCCCTCGAAGCCGAGGTCCTCCGCCCAGTCCGGGCGGGGCGCGGAACGCTGGGGGCTGTTGTGGCGTCGGCCGCGCGGGGCGGCGCCGCGATCGGGCATCCAGGTCATACCGGAATTGATGCCCCTGGGCCGGTGAGGGTAACCGCCCGGGTCCGTCGAAATTGGCCTATGCGCTTGGCATATGAGTTTTGCGCCAAGGGAGTTGGGCCAAAGGTCCCTTCCCCGGCGCCCCGGTCGGTTCCCGGAATGAGCTCTTGGCCGATCCCTGGCCGATCCCGGGGCTGATCCCGTGGGCTGATCCCCTGGGGCCCGGACGGTCAGTCCTTGTGGCGGCCCACCCAGTCCAGCAGCTCGGCCGTGAACTCCTCCGGCGCCTCCTCGTGCGGGAAGTGCCCGACCCCCGGCAGCAGCCGCCAACGGTACGGCGCCGCCACGTACTCGCCGCCGCCGAGCGCGGTGTGCGACAGCAGCACCGGGTCCGCGGCGCCCTGGACGTGCAGCGTCGGCGCGGTGATCGGCTTCTTCATCCGCCGGGCGAACTGGATGCCGTCCGGGCGGGCCATCGAGCGCAGCAGCCAGCGGTACGGCTCGATCGAGCAGTGCGCGGTGCTGGGGATCTGGATCGCCTGCCGGTACGCGTGCACCGCCGTCCCGTCAATCTTGGTCGGCCCGGTCCACTCGTCCAGGTAGCGGCCGACCAGCGCGGCGTCGTCGGCCACCAGACGGCGTTCCGGTATCCACGGCCGCTGGAAGCCCAGCACGTGCTCGAAGGCGGCCATCTGCTTGCGGTCGGTCAGCAGCGCCCGGCGCAGGTCCCGGGGGTGCGCGGCGGAGACCACGGTGAGGCTCTGGATCACCGACGGGCGCATCACCGCCGCCACCCAGGCCAGGGTGCCGCCCGAGGCGTGCCCGACCAGGTGCGCCCGGCGCTCGCCGAGCGAGCGGATCACACCGGTGATGTCCAGGGCGAGGTTGCCCGGGTCGTAGCCGCGCGGGGTGCGGTCGCTGCCGCCGATGCCGCGCAGGTCGAGCGCCACCGCGCGGTAGCCGGCCTCGGCGAGCGCGGTCAGCTGGTGTCGCCAGGCCCACCAGTACTCGGGCCAGCCGTGCACCAGCAGCACCAGCGGGCCGGAGCCCAGCTCGGCGATGTGGAAGCGGGCGCCGTTGGCCGCGAGGTCGCGGTGCGTCCACGGGCCGGACTGCCGGATGCTCCAGGCCTCGGCGGGCTCCTGTCCGGTCTGCGGTCCGGTCTCCTGCCCGGTCTCCTGTTCCGGGGCCAGCTCGGGGCCGGAGTCGGGGCCGGAGTCGGGGCCGGAATCGGCGGACGGCTGCGCGGGCGCGGGCTTCTGGTCAAGCGGCATACCGAGAGCGTGTCACATCCGTGCGCCGGACACGTGCCCGGCACTCGCCGTCGGCGGGTTCGGGTGCGTGTCCGGCGGGGTCCTGCGGAGTCGGGTCCGTTACGGGATGCGGCCCAGGCCCCGGTCGATCTCCTCCTGGGTGGCCGGGCGCGGCCGGACGTTCTTCAGCACCTCGGCGGTCTTCTGGGCGCCCTCGATGGTGCGCTCGGGCTTCTGGATCTTCTTGATGAAACGCCAGGCCAGCAGCCCGACCAGCACCGCGAGGATGAAGTGGACGGCTGCCGAGAGCACGAACGACAAGCCCATCGGCACGCCCAGCCAATGGAAGAAGAAGGCGATCGCGATGCTCACCATCGGGATGGCGGCCAGGGCGAGCACCCCGGCGACGGCGAAGAAGACGCCACCGGAGACGCCGCGCTTGACGTCCGCCTTGATCTCGGACTTGGCGAGCGCGATCTCGTCGTGAACCAGCGCGGTGAGGTCGGCGGTGGCCGCCGCGAACAGCTGCCCCACCGAACGCTCGCCCTCGTAGGGCGCCCGGCCGTTGCTGGACGGGTCTGCGGCTCCTGCGGGCATCAGCGGTTCTCCTCTGCGGCTGTTGCGGCGTGACGCCGTCGCGGGTGCGGTTCCGGTGCCGGTGGGGGTCCCGGAGGCGTCAGTGGGTTGTCGACAGCTCAGAATCATGCCCCTACCGGTCAGTCGGACACCACTCCGGGGCCCTGCCGGGGGGCGTGTCCCGCTTGCGCAAGGCGTTTCCGAGCCCTCGGGGACGGGCTTCCCGCAGTCCTGTGGGAAGCCCGTCGGGGACTCAGCGGCCGGTTCCGGGGCTCTCGCCGGGCAGGTGGCGGGCGGTCTCGGAGACCCGCGCCCGCCAGGCCGGGTCGTCCTCCTGGTAGACGTCCGGGACGCCGTCGCCGTCCGAGTCCCGGTCCTCCTCGTCGCACAGCGCGCGGTAGTGCCGGTTACGCAGCTTGAGTAGCACGGTGGCGACCAGCGCGCAGAGCAGCGAGCCGACCAGGACGGCGGTCTTGGACCGGTCGGCCAGCGCGAGGTCGTTCCGGAAGGCCAGCTCGCTGATCAGCAGCGAGACGGTGAAGCCGATGCCGGCGAGCACCGAGACGGCGAACAGGTCGGCCCACTTGAGCTGCGGGTTCAGCTCGGCCCGGGTGAACCGGGCGGCCAGCCAGGTGCCGCCGAATATGCCCACCGTCTTTCCGACCAGCAGGCCGATCACGATGCCGAGCGGGGTGGCCTGGGTGAACACCTCGCGCAGCGTCGGGCCGGAGATCGACACCCCGGCCGCGAACAGGGCGAACAGCGGGACGGCCAGCCCGGCGGAGATCGGGCGGACCAGGTGCTCGATGTGCTCGCCGGGGGAGTGCTGCTCGTCGCCCTCCCGGTGGCAGCGCAGCATCAGGCCCATCGCGACGCCCGCCACCGTGGCGTGGATGCCGCTCTCGTGCATCAGCGCCCAGACCACCACGGCCAACGGCACGAACAGGTACCAGCCCTTCACCCCGCGCCGGTGCAGGAACCAGAACAGCACCAGGCCGGCGAAGGCCAGGCCGAGCGCCCAGAACTTGATCCCGGAGCTGTAGAAGATCGCGATGATCAGGATCGCGATCAGGTCGTCGACCACGGCCAGGGTGAGCAGGAAGGCGCGCAGCGCCGACGGGAGGTGGCTACCCACCACGGCCAGCACGCCGAGCGCGAAGGCGATGTCGGTGGCGGTGGGGATGGCCCAGCCGCCGGGGTGGCCGCCACTGCCGGAGTTGACCAGGGAGAACAGGATCGCGGGCAGGGCGACGCCGCAGACGGCGGCGATCACCGGCAGCAGCGCGGCGCTCGGGGTGCGCAGCTCGCCCGCGACGAACTCCCGCTTGAGCTCGATGCCGGCCACGAAGAAGAAGATCGTCAGCAGGCCGTCCTTGGCCCAGCCGGCCAGGGTGAGGTCGAGGTGGAGCGGGGCGGACGGGCCGACGGTGTAGTCGAGCACGCTCTCGTACGCGTGCGGCCAGACGTTGGCCCAGATCAGCGCGACCACGGCGGCGGCCAGCAGCAGCACGCCGCCGACCGTCTCGGTGCGCAGGGCGGCGGTGACGAAGGTGCGCTCGGGCAGTGACAGCCGGCCGAGAAGCTGCCGGCGGCGGGTCGTCGGCTCGTGGACGGGCGGCTGGTCGGTCACGCGGGACCTCCTGAGGGGCTGGGAGCGGCAACGGATGCACGGGTGGTGCAGTTGCCGACCAGACTTCCCGGCGCGCCCTGTGACGCCCGGATTCCTGCTCAAGGATCTTGATGCGTCCTTAACAGTCTAACGGGACGCCCGAGTGACTTCCGGATTGTCCTATCCAAGGACTTAAGTCCTGGGGGCTGGTTCAGCACTCCTGAGGAGCAACCGCCCGACCCCCGAACGGCCTCAGCCGCGTGCAGCCGGGTGAACGCCTCCCTGTCGTCGGTCGGGGGCACCAGCCGGTCCGGGGCGGCGCGATTCGCCCTTTCTTCGCGCTGGAGCACGACCGTGCCCGGTCGCGGCATCACCGTGCCCGAACCGGACGACGACGGGGCCCCGGGCGGTGGTGTCCGCCCGGGGCCCCGGTCACCGCGCCGGCGTGTTCAGCCAGCGCTCAGCGGGTTCAGTTGTTGCCGCCCGACGGCGGCAGCTGGGCCTGGATCTGGCTCATCACCGTGCTGTCGGCGAGGGTGGTGGTGTCACCGATCTCGCGGCCCTCGGCGATGTCGCGCAGCAGGCGGCGCATGATCTTGCCGGAGCGGGTCTTCGGCAGTTCGCCGACCACCTTGATCTGCTTCGGCTTGGCGATCGGGCCGAGCGTGCGGCCGACGTGCGCCCGCAGCTCCTCGACCAGTTCCGGGGTCTCGGTGACGCCGCCGCGCAGGATCACGAAGGCGACGATGGCCTGGCCGGTGGTGGCGTCGGTCGCGCCGACCACGGCGGACTCGGCCACCGAGGAGTGCCCGACGAGGGCCGACTCGACCTCGGTGGTGGAGATGTTGTGGCCCGAGACCAGCATGACGTCGTCCACCCGGCCGAGCAGCCAGATGTCGCCGTCCTCGTCCTTCTTGGCGCCGTCACCGGCGAAGTAGCGGCCCTCGAAGCGGGACCAGTAGGTGTCGATGTAGCGCTGGTCGTCGCCCCAGATGGTGCGGAGCATGGACGGCCACGGCTCGGTGAGCACCAGGTAGCCGCCGGAGCCGTTCGGGACCTCGTTGGCCTCGTCGTCGACCACGGTGGCCGCGATGCCCGGCAGGGCGCGCTGGGCCGAGCCCGGCTTGGTCTCGGTGACGCCCGGCAGCGGGCTGATCATCATGGCGCCGGTCTCGGTCTGCCACCAGGTGTCCACGATCGGGCACTTGCCGCCGCCGATGTGCTCCCGGTACCAGATCCAGGCCTCGGGGTTGATCGGCTCGCCGACGCTGCCCAGCACCCGCAGCGAGGAGAGGTCGAACTTCGCGGGGATGTCGTCTCCCCACTTCATGAAGGTGCGGATCGCCGTCGGCGCGGTGTAGAGGATCGTCACGCCGTACTTCTGGACGATCTCCCAGAACCGGCCCTGGTGCGGGGTGTCCGGGGTGCCCTCGTAGATGACCTGGGTGGCGCCGTTGGAGAGCGGGCCGTAGACGATGTACGAGTGGCCGGTGACCCAGCCGATGTCGGCGGTGCACCAGTAGACGTCGGTCTCCGGCTTGAGGTCGAAGACCGCGTGGTGGGTGTAGCTGGCCTGGGTGAGGTAGCCGCCCGAGGTGTGCAGGATGCCCTTGGGCTTACCGGTGGTGCCCGAGGTGTAGAGGATGAACAGCGGGTGCTCGGCGTCGTGCGGCTCGGGGGCGTGCTCGGTGGACTGGCGAGCGGTGATCTCGTGCCACCAGACGTCGCGGCCCTCGGTCCAGGCGGTCTCCTGCCCGGTGCGGCGGATCACCAGGACGTGGTCGACGCCGTCGACCTTGGTGAGCGCCTCGTCGATGGCCGGCTTGAGGGCGGAGGGCTTGCCGCGCCGGTAGCCGCCGTCGGCGGTGATGACGAGCTTGGCCTGGGCGTCCTGGATCCGGGAGGCCACGGCGTCGGCGGAGAAGCCGCCGAAGACCACCGAGTGGGTGGCGCCGATCCGGGCGCAGGCGAGCATCGCGACGACCGCCTCGGCGATCATCGGCAGGTAGACGGCCACCCGGTCGCCCTTGCGGACGCCGAGCTCCAGCAGCGCGTTGGCGGCCTGCGAGACCTCGTCCTTGAGCTGGGCGTAGGTGATCGAGCGGCTGTCGCCGGGCTCGCCCTCGAAGTGGATGGCGACCCGGTCGCCCAGGCCGTTCTCGACGTGGCGGTCGACGCAGTTGTAGGCCACGTTGAGCTTGCCGTCGGCGAACCACTTGGCGAAGGGCGGGTTGGACCAGTCGAGGGTCTCGGTCGGTTCGACGGCCCAGCTCAGGCGGCGGGCCTGCTCGGCCCAGAAGCCCAGACGGTCCTCGGAAGCCTGCGCGTACGCGGCCGCGGTGACGTTGGCGGCTGCGGCGAGCTCTGTCGGCGGGGCGAAGCGCCGCTCCTCCTTGAGCAGGTTGGCCAGGCTCTCGTTGCTCAACGCGCACTCCTCATCGAGTCATGATCTGGGGCGGTCCCGTGCGTGGGGAACGTCCCGTGTGTCCCAGCGCACAGCTCACCAGGCGAACGGGGCACTTGACAAGAGGCTCCTGGGAATTGGTGTAGACCTTTGACCGATCGTCGAACGGCCGACCGCGCGTTCCGCCGCACCAGGGCGGCAGAACGCGCAGCGGCAGGTGGGCCCGTGCCCCGGCCCGCCCGGCGGGGACACGGACCCGGCTTTCAGGCGGCCAGCTGGGGATCCTCCCCGCTGCCCTCGGCCGGAACCCGGCCGTCCTGTCCCACCCGTTCGGCCGAAACCCCGTCGGGCCGGACCTCTGTGCGGGCCTCGACCGGGCTGAACGTCCCGGCGGCTCGGTCCAGGACGTAGGCCTGGGCGGTGGCGAAGTCGAAGTACATCCCGACCAGCCGCAGGGTACCCTCCTCGACCCGGCGCTCCACCGCCGGGTTCGCCAACAGCTGGTCCAACTGCTGGACCACGTTGGTGATGCAGAGCTGCTCCGCGAGGTCCACCACCGGCCGGTCGGCGAACTCGGCCGGGGCCCGTCGGAGCCGGTCCAGCGAGCCGCGGCCGTTGCGCAGCCAGCGGGCCAGCGGGGTGGGCGGTCCGGGACGCTCGTGCACGCCGTCCAGCAGGGCCTTCATCGCGCCGCAGCCCGAGTGCCCGCAGACCGTGATCGAGCGCACCTCCAGTGCCTCCACCGCGTACTGCACCGCGGCGGCCACCGAGTCGTCGGCCGCGCCGGGCTCGAAGGGGGCCGGCACCAGGTTGCCCACGTTGCGGACGGTGAACAGGTCGCCCGGGCCGCTGTTGGTGATCATGCTGGTGACCATCCGGGAGTCCGCGCAGGTCAGGAAGAGCTGTGAGGGTGTCTGCCCCTCCCGGGCCAGCCGGGCGAGCTCGGGCCGGATCAGCGGGGCGGTGTGCTGCTGGAACACCCGGACGCCGTCCAGCAGCCGGCCATGCGGGTCCTCCTGCTGCTCGATGCAGTGGTGGCCGACCCAAGGGGTCCAGGCCCGGCAGCGGTGCGGGCCCGGCGAACTGCCCGCGCGGACCGTGCCGTCGGGGTCGAGCACCTCGCCCTCCGGACGCCGTGTCACCATCGAGACCCGGCCGCCCGCGGCCTGGTGTCCGGCCCGCCAGTTGTGCAGCGTCTCGTACGCGGCGTGGTCCAGGAAGGAGCCGTCGTGCACCACGGTGACCTCGGCGTCCGCGGGGATCGAGGCCAGCGCCCGGCTCAACTGGGGGGCGGCGGTGAAGGTGAGCGGCCCGTGGGTCTGGACGGTGACCGAGCCGTCGAGGCCGGCCTCGACGTCCACATGGGCGCGGGTCAGCCGGTAGAGCGCGAGCAGCACGGCGGTGCCCGCGCCGAGTCCCACGCCCCACAGCACCCCGAGGCCCACCACGCCGAGCACCGTGGTCAGGTAGACCGGGAACTCCCGGTGCCGGTGCACCTTGCGGATGTGCGCGAAGCTCACCATCTGCAGCCCGACCACCAGCACCAGCGCGGCCAGGGCCGCCAGCGGGATCCGGCGCAGTCCGCCGGTCAGTGCCAGCGCGGCGGCCAGCACCCAGGCGCCGTGCAGCACCGAGGCCCACTTGGTCTGCCCGCCGGCCCGGACGTTGGCGGTGCTGCGCACGGCGCCGCCGGCGATCGGCAGTCCGCCGACCAGGCCGCTGACCGTGTTGGCGAGGCCCTGCCCGCGCAGCTCGCGGTCGAGGTCACCGGTGCGCCGGGACATCCGGTCGACCGCGACGGCGGACAGCAGCGACTCCACGCTCGCGACGGCGGTGACGGTGAGGACGGCGGCGAGCACTCCGGTCAGCGGACCGTGCGGCAGTGCGGGCACGAGCGAGTGCGGTTGCCAGGGGGGCAGTTGGATGTGGGCGAGCCGCAGGTCCAGGGCGAGGGCGAGCGCGGTGGCGACGGCCACGGCGACCAGCGGGCCGGGCACTTTGGCCAGGCGGGCGCCGAACTCGCCCGCTCGGCCCGGGAGTCGGCCGAGCCGGGGCCAGCCCAGCAGTGTTGCCGCGGTCACTGTGCCGACCAGCAGTGCGGGCGGGTGTGGACCGGCCAACTGCCCGGGTAGGGCGAGCAGGTTGGCGATCGCGGAGCTCTGCGGGGAGCCGCCGAGGACGACGTGCAGCTGCGCGATGGCGATGGTGAGCCCGACCCCGGCCAGCATGCCGTGCACGATCGCGGGTGAGACGGCGAGCGCCGTCCGGGCCACCCGGCGTACGCCGAGCAGGAGTTGGAGCAGCCCGGCGGCGACCGTGACGGCGCAGGTGGCCTGCCAGCCGTACTGGGCGACCAGTCCGGCGGTGATCACGGTCAGGGCGGCGGAGGGGCCGCTGACCTGGAGCGGGGTGCCGCCGAACAGTCCGACCACGATACCGCCCACGGCCGCCGCGACGAGCCCTGCGGTGAGCGGGGCGCCAGTGGCGAGCGCGATGCCGAGTGAGAACGGCACGGCGATCAGGAAGACCACCAGGGAGGCGGAGAGGTCCTGGGCCCAGCGGACCCGGGAGTCGGGGCCCGGTGGCGCGTGGTCGGTGGTGTCGGAGGCGATGGGTGCACTGGAGATGTCGAGGGTCATGGTCTTCCCGTCTGTCCGGGGGAACGAACGCAGTCAGGTCCGGCGGTGAGTCCGGGGTGGGGCTCCGGGGCGGATCGGCTGTCGTGGGTCGCGACGGTGTGGCGGGATGGCGTGGGCGCGGCGGGGGAATGCGGGTGTCACCGACCGGCGTTGACCATCAGGCCCGCCAGGGGCCCGGGCGAGGTGCGGAATGTCTCGCGAGGGCCGTCGGGACGGACCATCAAGACTCGGTAAACCGAGAGTAATGAAAGCTTTGCACGGCGTCCTTCCCGGTGGGAAGTGGAAAACCCCTTGATTCACCCCATTGGGTGGTGTTCGAACCGACGGGAATCTGCTGGTGGCGCCGAACGGGGCCGGGATGGCGAACGGGCCGCCGCCTCCCCCGGGGTGAGGGGGAGGCGACGGCCCGTTCTGTTCGTGGTGGGGTCAGGCGGAGGCCCCTGCCGGGGCGGCCTGCCCGCCGGCGGTCGCGAACTCGCCCGCGAACTCTCCCGCGGGCTCGCCCAGCACGAAGTCCTCGTCCACCTGGGTCGCCAGGTCGATGCCGACCTTGGCGTTGGCCCAACTCTCCGCGTTGCGCCGGTGGAAGAGCACCGCCTGCTCGGTGTACCGGCGCGCGTCGCGCCGCCCGTACGCCGCCTCGGCCTCGGCCCGCAGCAGCTCCAGTACCGCCCGGTTGGCCGGCTCCAGCGACTTCAGCGGCGGCTCGGCGCCCTGCTCCAGGCGGCGCACCCAGTCCGACTGTCCGAAGGTGGTGAGCAGGTCGTCGCCGACTTCGCGGCGCAGGAAGGCCAGATCGTCCGGGCCCTGCACCTTGTTGCCGACCACCCGCAGCTGCACGCCGAAGTCCCGGGCGTAGTCGCGGTACTGGCGGTAGACGGAGACGCCCTTGCGGGTCGGCTCGGCCACCAGGAAGGTCAGGTCGAAGCGGGTGAACAGGCCGGAGGCGAAGGAGTCGGAGCCCGCGGTCATGTCGGTGACCAGGTACTCGTCCGGGCCGTCCACCAGGTGGTTGAGCAGCAGCTCCACCGCGCCGACCTTGGAGTGGTAGCAGGCCACCCCGAGGTCCTCCTCGGTGAACGCGCCGGTCGCCAGCAGCCGGACCGAGCCTTCGTCCAGCGCGATCGGGCGGGCGCAGGCGGCGTAGACCGGGTTCTCCTCGATGATCCGCAGCAGGCGCGAACCACGGCCGGGCGGCGTGGTTTTGATCATCTCGTCGGCCGAGCGGATCAGCGGATTGCTGCCACGGAGGTACTCCTTGATCTCCGGCAGGTGCGCGCCGAGCGAGGGCAGCTCGGCGGCCTGGGCATCCGTCAGGCCGAGGGCGGGGCCCAGGTGCTGGTTGATGTCGGCGTCGACGGCGATGGCCGGCCGGCCGATGGCGGCCAGGTGGCGGATGAACAGTGCGGACAGCGTGGTCTTCCCGCTGCCGCCCTTGCCGACGAAGGCGATCTTCATCTGGGGCTCCGGCTCTCGCTCTGGGCCCTGGGGGCGGGCCGCGTGCTCGGGGGGACGCGCGTGCCGAGCGCCCCTAATTGGAAATCGTTATCGTCTCCGATAGTGGCTATGCTAGCCGGGGTTTGGGCCTCGTCGGGGGAGGGAAGTGAGGATTGCCTCTAACGGGTGATGCGGGGTTGCTGTTCCGGGAGGGACCGCCTGTTCATTACTCTCGGGTAGGTGAGCACTGGAACAGATCCCCTCGCCCCGCTGGCCCAGCTCCCCGGGGTGCCCGACGCGGTTGCCGAGGTGCGCAAGGCCGTCGACCGGCTCTACGGCCACCGGGTGATGCGCCGCCGCGCGGCCGAGGTCACCTCCGAGTCCGCGCTGCGCGGCGCCCGTGCGTCGGCGGCCGTGGCCGGGGCCGACTGGCCGCTGGAGGAGGTCCGGCGCCGCACCGACTTCGGCGCGGACGCCGAGGCCCGGACGGTCGGCGCGGCCCTGCGGATCGCCGCCGAGGCCGGCCAGCTGCTGAGCGTCTGGCGGCACTCGCCGTTGCAGGTGCTGGCGCGGCTGCACCTGCTCGCGGTCGGCGACGCCGACCCGGCCGCCGGTCGGCCGCGACGGGCGGGGGAGGCCGCTGAGGAGCTGTTCCCGCTGGAGCTCGCGCCGGTGGACAGCGTCGAGGTCGACATCGCGGTCGGGCCGACGCCCGTGCTGCCGCCCGCGCCGGGCGCGGAGGAGGTCGCGGCCCGGCTGGACCAGCTCTCCCGGCTGCTGGTGGCCCGCGCGGAGGGTCACGGCGTGGGGACGCCGGCCCTGGTGGTCGCTTCGGTGGTGCACGGCGAACTGCTCGCGCTGCGGCCGTTCGGTGCGTACAACGGGGTGATCGCGCGGGCCGCCCAGCGGATCGTGCTGATCGCCGAGGGGCTCGATCCGAAGTCGATCTGTCCGGCCGAGGTCGGCCTGGCGGAGCTGGGTACCGACGCCTACCAGCGGGCTCTCGCGGGCTACCTGGCGGGCACGCCCGAGGGCATGGCGGCCTGGATCGCGCACTGCGGGCGGGCGCTACGGCTCGGCGTGCGCGAGAGCACCGCGGTCTGCGAGGCGATGCAGCGCGGGATGGTCTGAGCGGGCGCCCGTGGACAGGAAGATGCGGCGGCACCTGATCCTGCTGGGTGCCGCCGCTGGTGCAGATTCCGGGTGACCAAGCATGCACCGGAAGTGCCGATCAGACGGGGATCCTGCCCGTTCGTCTGGTCCGGCGGCCCGACAGCGGGTCGGCTGCATGTGGGTGCCTGGATATCTGTACACGCGGTCCGTGGGCCTGAACTGCGTTGTCGGTTTGACCTCTTCGGTCCTGACCGGGTCTCGCGGGCCGTGCTTCATTTGTATCGCGTTTCGGCCGAAAGGGGAACCCGAAACGAGAAGTATGTACCGATTGCCCGTTTTGTTGGACTTTGTACTGACTTGAGGCCTCAGGCAGCGGGGCGGCGTCGGCGGGCCAGGTACCAGATGGCCCCGGCGGTCACGAGGGCCGTCCCGACCGCCACCGCGGTCAGCACCGAACCGCTCGGCGCGGAGAACTCGGGCAGCCGCCGCCGCAGTTCCACCGGCCGGTCGAAGACCAGCACCGGCCACTCCCGCGCCTGCGCCTCCTTGCGCAGCGCGCGGTCGGGGTTGACGGCCGAGGGGTGGCCGACCGCCTCCAGCAGTGGCAGGTCGGTGGACGAGTCGCTGTAGGCGTACGACTGGGCCAGGTCGTAGCCCTCCGTCTCGGCCAACTCCCGGATGGCGGCGGCCTTGTTCTCGGCGTAGGCGTAGTACTCGATCTCGCCGGTGTAGCAGCCGTCCTCGACGTGGAGCCGGGTGGCGATCACATGGTCCGCGCCGAGCAGCGCGCCGATTGGCTCGACCACCTCGGAGCCGGAGCTGCTGACGATCACCACGTCCCGGCCGGCCGCGTGGTGCTGCTCGATCAGCGAGGCGGCCTCGTCGTAGATGATCGGATCGATCAGGTTGTGCAGCGTCTCGGCGACGATCTCGCGGACCTGCTGGACGTTCCAGCCCCGGGTGAGCGCGGAGAGGTACTCGCGCATCTTCTCCATCTGGTCGTGGTCCGCGCCGCCGACCAGGAAGACGAACTGCGCGTACGCGCTGCGCAGTACCGCCCGACGGTTGATCAGGCCGCCCTGGTAGAACGGGCGGCTGAAGGCCAACGCGCTCGACTTGGCGATGATGGTCTTGTCGAGGTCGAAGAAGGCGGCCGTGCGCAGCCCGCTCGGCCGGGGGCGGGCGGGTGCGACCGGTTCCCCGGGCCCGGTGGTGCCGCCCTGGGACTCGTCGGCGTGGTCGTCGGCGTTCTCGGTGGTGTCCACGGGAACCGAGGATAGAGGGAGCCGCAAAACACCCCGCCATTCGGCGTACTCGCGGGCGTGCGGGTTTGTGTTTCTGGCCGCTCGGGTACACCATGGAAGTCACGGATCGTTCGCGACCGTGCTAACCCGGTCCGGCTCCTCCCCCCCGAGTCGGGCTGTGGATAGACGACCCCCGCTCTCCCCCCCGGCGGGGGTCGTCGCACGTCCGGGGCCATTTTCAGGGCTTGAAAGTCCTTCGCGGCGGCTTCCGTGACCGCCCGGCCGACGGTGTACAGGGGGTGTCGACGGCTCGCTCCGTCCACCACCTTTCGTCACTCTGCGTTGCCGTTTGCTCATGGCTCACACGGCCTACGCGGCTGGTTCCGATCGGCTCCGCCGGACCGTCGCGGTGGGGTGCGCGGAAGGCTGCGAGGGGGTGTCGGGAGAGTGTTCGGCCGGGGTGCGGTGAGTGGCCGGTTCATCTCCGTGACCCCCTTTCGTCAATTCTTTGCCGATTAGCCCCCCGCCCGGGTGAACGTTTTCATCCACAACCCACGAGTTATCCACAGGCAATCGGAACGTGGATGACGGAATCCGGATCTCCCCCCACCGTGATGGTCGGCGGCGGTCGCCGGGCAGGGCCTCATCCCCCTTCTCTCCGGAGGTCTGCCGGGCGACCGTCCGCCGCAACCGTCCGAAGCGCGCCCCGCCCCTGGTGGCCGGCGGCGCAGAGGGGAGAGCACCATGTCGACGCCGATCGCCGACCACCTCACCACCGAGGGCCCCGAGGCCGGCGGGCCGCTCGTCGTCACCGAGGACGAGGGCCTGGCCGAGCACCTGCTGCGGCTCTGCGCGGCGGCGGGCACCGAGCCTCGACTGATCCGCGGCGCGCCGCCGACGCGTGAGCTGTGGGAGGGCGCCCCGCTGATCCTGGTCGGGGACGACCAGGCGGAGCGCTGCGCCGGACTGGGCAGGCGCGGCGGGGTGCTGCTGCTCGGGCTGGACCTGGACGACCCCGGGGTGTGGGTCAGAGCGGTCCAACTCGGCGCCGAGCACGTGCTGTTCCTGCCCGATGCCGAGGCCTGGCTGCTCGACCGGATCGCCGACGCGGCCGAGGGCGTCGGTTCCCCGGCGGTCACCGTCGCCGTGCTCGGCGGCCGGGGCGGGGCCGGGGCCTCCACGCTGGCCTGCGCCCTGGCGGTCACGGCCGCGCGCACGGGTCGGCGGACCATACTCATCGACGGTGATCCGCTGGGCGGGGGCCTGGACATCCTGCTCGGCGGTGAGACGGCCCGCGGGCTGCGCTGGCCCGACCTGGCGGGTTCGCGCGGGCGGGTCAGTGGGGCCGAGCTGGCCCGCGCGCTGCCGGCGCTCAAACGGCTCTCCGCGTTGTCCTGCCTGTCCTGGGACCGTGGCGACACCCTGACGGTGCCGCCGGAGGCCATGCGCAGCGTGCTGGCCGCCTCCCGGCGGCGCGGAGGGCTGGTGGTGGTCGACGTGCCGCGCCATCTCGACGCGGCCGCCGGGCAGGCGCTGGAGCAGTCCGACCTGGCCCTGCTGGTGGTCCCGGCCGAACTGCGCGCCGTGGCGGCCGCCGACCGGGTCGCGGCGGCGGCCCGGATGCGGCTCGGGGACGTCCGGGCCGTGGTCCGGCCGGTGCGCGCCGGCGGGCTCCCGGCGCACCGGATCGCCCGCGGGCTGCGGCTCGACCTGGCTGGGGAGTTGGAACCCGAGCCCGGGCTCGGCGAGGACGTCGAGAAGGGCGTCCCGCCCGGCATCCGGGAGAGCGGCCCGCTCGCGCGCTTCTGCGCGACCTTCCTGAACGAGGTACTGCCGCCGGTGCCGGCGGTCGGAGGAGGTGTGTACTGATGGTCCGTCTTCGCAGAACAGGCCCTCGGGGCGGTGCCCCGGGCCCGGGCGACGGTGCGCGGGAGCACCGGCCGCTCAGGAGCGTGCCGCCGCCCGGCGGGCCGCCGCAGGCCGGGCACGGGCCCTGCCCGTACGGCCGGACGGCCCGCGAGGAGCGGACGGCGGAGCTGGTGGACGCGGTGCGGCTGCGGCTGGCCGAGTCGGGGGCCGCCCCGACGGCGGGATCGGTCGCGGCAGTGCTGCGGGCCACCCGGCCGCCGCTCGGCGGGGACGAGGTGCTGGACACCGTGCGCTCGCTGCGCGCCGAACTGGTGGGTGCGGGCCCGCTGGACCGGCTGCTGGCGGCGCCGGACGTCACCGACGTCCTGGTGAACGGTCCGGACGAGGTGTGGGTCGACCGTGGCGGCGGTCTGCACCGAGCCACCGGAGTCCGTTTCGCCGACGCCGAGGCGGTGCGGCGGCTGGCCCATCGGCTGGCCACCGCGGCCGGGCGGCGCCTGGACGACGCCCGGCCCTGGGTGGACGCCCGACTGCCGGACGGCACCAGGCTGCACGCGGTGCTGCCGCCGATCGCGGCCGGCTGCACCCACATCTCGCTGCGGGTCTGCCGGCCCCGGCCGTTCACGCTGGACGAGTTGGTGGCGGGCGGGGCGCTGCCGCCGGAGGGCGCCGACCTGCTGGCCGGCATCGTGCGGGCACGGCTTTCGCTGCTGGTCTCCGGTGGGACGGGCTCGGGCAAGACCACGCTGCTCGCGGCGCTGCTCGGCCTGGTCGGGCCGGACGAGCGGATCGTCGTCGCCGAGGACTCCGCCGAGCTGCGACCGGCCCATCCCCACGTGGTCCGGCTGCAGAGCAGACCGCCCAACCAGGAGGGTCTGGGCGAGTTCACCCTGCGGGACCTCGTCCGGCAGGCCCTGCGGATGCGGCCGGACCGGCTGGTGATCGGCGAGGTCCGCGGCGCCGAGGTTTCGGACCTGCTGGCCGCGCTCAACACCGGGCACGAGGGCGGCTGTGGCACCGTCCACGCCAACACGGCGGCGGACGTGCCGGTCCGGCTGGAGGCGCTGGGCTCGCTGGCCGGGCTCGACCGGCCGGCGCTGCACAGCCAGCTGCGGGCCGCGCTCGACGTGGTGGTGCACCTGGTCCGGGATCCGGGCTCGGGCCGCCGCCGGGTGGCGGAGATCCACACGCTGGCCGGGGACCGCGACGGGCTGGCCGTGACCACTGCGGCGGTGGCCTTTCCGGCAACGGGCGGCCTGGTGCCGGGGGCGGGCTGGGAACGGCTCGTCGGCTTGCTGGCGGCGCGCGGGGTGGCGCTCGGGGTGCAGCCCGGGGCGGGGCCCGGGGCGGGGCCGTTGTGAGCGCGGTGGTGATCGCGGCAGCACTGTCGGCAGGTGGGGCGGCGCGGGAGTTGCGGTTGGTGGAGCTCGGGTTCGTGGTGCTGCTGACCGGATGCGCGGTGGCCGCGCTGGCACTGCTCGGGACCTGGGGCAGGAAGGGGCGATGACATGGACGGCGGCGATGTGATGCAAAGTCAACTGGTGCTCTGTTGGACGGCGGTGTTGTTCCTGCTGGCGGCCGCCGCGTGGCGGGCCGTGCAGGAGCAGCTGCCGGGCGGTCGGCGCTCCAGGCTGGTGCTGGCGGGCAGCGGGCCTCCGGTGGGCGGGTCGGGCCCGGAGGCGGCGGGGCGTGCGAGGGCTCGCCTCCCGGACCTGCTGGCACCCGAACTGTTGCTGCTGCCGGTGGGGTTGGTCGCCGGGCAGGCCTTCTCCTCGCCGGTGCCGGTACTCGCGGCCGTGCTGGCCGCCCTGCCGCTGCGAAGGTGGCGACTGCGGCGGCGCACGGCGGTGGAGGCCGGGCGGCGGGCCGCGGCCGTGGTGGAGCTCTGCGCCGCGCTGGCGGGTGAGTTGCGCGGCGGCTCGACGCCGGAGCAGGCGCTGCACCTGGCCACGGCCCGGCTCGCGGCGGACCCGGAGGGGCTGCGCCGGCTCGGCGAGGAGCCGGTGGCCCGGCTGGCGGCGGGCCGCTACGGCGGGGACGTCCCCGCCGCGTTCCAGCTGCTGGCCGAACTGCCGGGCGGCAGCGGGGCGGCGGCCGTCGCGGCCTGCTGGCGAGTCGCCTCCGACGGTGGGTCGGGGCTGGCCGCCGCGCTGGACCGGGTCGCGGAGGCGCTACGCGGCGAGCGGGCGCTGGCGGAGGAGATCGCGGGGGAACTGGCCGGGCCGCGGACGACGATCGCCGTCCTGGCCGCCCTGCCGAGCGCGGGGCTGCTGCTGGGCGGCGCACTCGGGGCCCGTCCGCTGGACGTCCTGCTGCACACGTCGGCCGGGCTGGGCTGCCTCGTGGCGGGCGCGGTCCTGGAGGGGCTGGGCGTGCTCTGGACGGCCCGCATCGTCCGGGCGGCGGCCAGGGGAGCGCTGGAGCCTCCTCGGGGGGCCGGGGGCGGTGCTCAGGCTCCGGGGGCAAGGGAGCGCGGCGGTGCGCGTCGAGGGCTCATGTGGGCGCGGGCGCTCGGCGGGGGAGCGGAGGCCGGGTGATGCGGGGCTTCGAGTGGGCGGTGGCCGGTCTCGCCGTGGTGGCGACAGTGGCGGCAGGGGCGACCGTGGTGGCGTCGGTGCCGGGCAGAGCCAGGCGGCGGGCGTCCGCCTGGGCGTGGGAGCGGGAGGAGGTGCGGAAGCGAACGCGGCTGAAGGGCCCGAGTGTTGGGCCCTGGCGGCGCGTGGTGCCGACGGTCGGCGCCGGGCTGGCGGTGGCGGTGTTGCTCGGTGGCGGTGCCGGGGCGGTCGCCGGGGTGCTGGCGGCGGTCGGCGTCCATCGGTGGTCGGCCCGGGCACGGTCACCGGCGGACCGTCGGGCGGCCCGGGAGAACGAGTTGCTGACCCGGCAACTCCCACTGGGTGCAGAGCTGTTGGCAGCCTGTCTCGGGTCGGCGGCGCTGCCCTCGGCGGCGGTGTCGGCGGTGGGCCGGAGTGTGGGCGCGCCGCTGGGGCCGCGGCTGGCGGCGATCGGGGCCGAACTGGCCCTGGGTGCCCCGCCGGAACTGTGCTGGACCCGACTGGGCGAACAGCATCCCGCGCTGGCCCCGCTGGCGCGCTGCCTGGTCCGGACGAGCCTCGGTGGAGCCCCTGCGGCCGGCCCGCTGATCGGACTGGCCCAGGAGCAGCGGACGGCCGCCGTCCGCGCGGCCCACGCGCGGGTTCGCCGGGCCGCGGTGCTCGCCACCGCACCGCTGGGGCTCTGCTTCCTCCCGGCCTTCGTCCTGATCGGGGTCGTGCCGGTGGTGATCGGCCTCACCAGCCGTTTCGCCCAGTCCATGTGAATGAACGTCGGCTCCGGATCGGCCGGAGTCGCGGAAGAGATCGAACAGGAGACATCGATGACCGCAGTGATCGCGATCAGGCCCGACGCCGGGCGTCCGCTCCGGCAGTTGCTGGGGGCGTGGCGGCGGAAGAGCCGTTGGGCGGCCGGCCGGGCCGGCCGGCTGGCCCGCCGCCGGCGCCGGTCGGACGCCGGGATGACCACGGCCGAGTACGCCGTCGGAACGCTGGGCGCCTGCGCCCTCGCGGCCGGGCTGTACAAGGTGGTGACCAGCGCGACCATCACCGGGGCGCTGACCGAGATGCTCGAACGCGCGCTCCATGCCACGTAGGACGGCGAGCGGCGGCGCTCGTCCGTGGTCGCTGCGGCCGGCCCGACGCGGCGACGGCGGTTTCGCCACGGCGGAGACGGCGGTGGCCCTGCCCGCGCTCGTCCTGCTCGCGGCGATGCTGATCTGGGGCGTGCTCGCGGCGGCCGCGCAGATCCACTGCGTGGACGCGGCCAGGATCGGCGCCAGGGCGGCCGCACGCGGTGAGGCGGACGCCGCCGACCTCGCCCGCGCGGCCGCCCCGCCGGGGGCGGAGGTCCGGGTCGCGGTCGCGGCGGACACGGTGCGGGTCGACGTGGACGCGCCGTGCGCGGCGCCTGGGAAACTCGGCGGTCTGCTCGCGGTACGGCTCGGCGCGCGGGCGGTGGCGCAGCGGGAGGACGTGCTGGGGAGGAGTGGTTCGGGAGGAGGTGTTGGCGCGTGGCCATCCTGAGCGGCCCACGCCGGGCGGTGGGGCGGCTGGGGCGGGCCCGTACCGCTCGGGCCGCCGCGGTGGGCGGGCGCGGGCCGGACGCGGGCTCGGCGACGGTGTGGTTGCTCGCACTGGCGATGCTGGGCACGGCGGTGTTCGCCGCGACGATCGCGGTCGGTGCGGTGGTCGCCGCCCGGCACCGGGCCGAGTCCGCCGCCGACCTCGCGGCCCTCGCGGCGGCGGACCGGCTGCTGCTGGAGCCGGACGGCGGCTGCGGTCGGGCCGCCGGGATCGCCGCCGCACAGGGTGCCGGCCTGGTGTCCTGCTCGGTGGACCGGTCGGCGGACGCCGTCGAGGTGGTTGCCGAGGTGCCGGTCGGCGGGCTCCCGGTGCACCTGCCGGTCGGCCCGGCGCGGGCGAGGGCCCGGGCCGGACCGGTACGGGCCCCGGTCACCGCACCCGAGGACGGTCTCGGTGACGCCCCGGGCGGCGCGGCGGCGGCCTCATGAACCGCTCGGCGCCCCGCCCTCCGGGTCGGGCCCGGACCCCGCCGCCTCGGGGCTCGTTCCGGACTCCGAGCCTTCCGGGCCCGGCCCGGACCCCGCGTCAGGTGCCCCGGCCAGCAGGACATCCAGCAGTAGGACGGCGGCCGCCTTGTTCAGCGGGTCGTTCCCGTTGCCGCACTTGGGTGACTGGACGCAGGACGGGCAGCCGCGCTCGCACTCGCAGGAGGCGATCGCCGCCCGGGTGGCGGTCAGCCACTCGACGGCCCGCTGGAAACCGCGTTCGGCGAAGCCGGCCCCGCCCGGGTGGCCGTCGTAGACGAACACGGTGGGCAGCCCGGTATCGGGGTGCAGCGGGACGGAGACGCCGCCGATGTCCCACCGGTCGCAGGTGGCGAACAGCGGCAGCAGGCCGATCGAGGCGTGCTCGGCGGCGTGGGCGGCGCCGGGCAGCTGGTCGAGCGGGAGGTCCGCGTCGAGCAGCTGGTCCTCGGTGACGGACCACCAGACCGCGCGGGTGCGCAACGTGCGGGGCGGGAGGTCGAGCTTGCTCTCGCCCATGATCTCCCCGGTGGAGATCCGCTTCCGGAGGTAGCCGACCACCTGGTTGACCACCTCCACCGAGCCGAAGCTGAGCCGCCCCTCGCCCCACGGGACGGTGGTGTCGGTGTCGAGGACGGAGATGGAGGTGATGTCGCGGGCGGATGTGGTGTACGGCGGGTCGGCCGGTTCGACCAGGGCGACCGAGTTCTCCAGGTCGAGCTCCCGGACCAGGTAGGTGCGGCCCTGGTGGAGGTGGACGGCCCCGGTGTGGACGGTGGCGTGGGCGGCCGCCGCGTCCACCGTGCCGAGCAGCCGGCCGGTGTCGGCCTCGACGATCTGCACCGGGCTGCCGCCGCTGCCGCGCAGGTCGACGGCGTCGGCGGCGCGTTCCCGGCGGGTCCAGTACCAGGAGCCGTCGGCGCGCCGGCGCAGCAGGCCGCGCCGTTCCAGCACCGGCAGCAGCGGCGCGGTGGAGGGGCCGAACAGCTCCAGGTCGGCGTCGGTGAGCGGCAGTTCGGCGGCGGCCGCGCACAGGTGCGGGGCGAGCACGTGCGGGTTGTCGGGGTCGAGCACAGTGGCCTCGACGGGTGCGGCGAACAGCGCCTCCGGGTGGTGCACCAGGTAGGTGTCCAGCGGGTCGTCCCGGGCGATCAGGACGGCGAGCGCGCCCTGGGCCTCGCGGCCCGCCCGGCCCGCCTGCTGCCAGAGCGAGGCCCGGGTGCCGGGGTAGCCGGCCATCAGGACGGCGTCGAGGCCGGAGATGTCGACGCCGAGTTCGAGAGCGGAGGTGGAGGCGAGTCCCAGCAGCCGGCCGGAGTGCAGGGCGCGCTCCAGGGCCCGGCGTTCGTCGGCGAGGTAGCCGCCGCGGTAGGCGGCCACCCGCTCGGCGAGCGGTCGGCCGAGCTGGTCCTGGGCCTGGAGGGCGACGAGTTCGGCGGCGCGGCGGGAGCGGACGAACACGACGGTCCGGGTCTGCCGCTCGACCAGGTCGGTCAGCAGGTGCGCGGCCTCGGCGGTGGCGGTGCGGCGCACCGGGGCGCCGTGCTCGCCGACGTTCTCGGTCAGCGGCGGCTCCCAGAGGCCGAAGATCATCGGCCCGCGCGGCGAGGCGTCCTCGGTGACGGCCACGGCGGGCAGACCGGTCAGGCGCCGGGCGGTCGCGGCGGGGTCGGCGGTGGTGGCGGAGGCGAGCAGGAAGGTGGGTGACGAACCGTAACGGGCGCAGATCCGGCGCAGCCGCCGCAGTACCTGGGCGACGTGCGAGCCGAACACACCCCGGTAGCTGTGGCACTCGTCGACGACCACGTAGCGCAGCACCTTGAGGAAGGAGGACCAACGGGCGTGCGCCGGCAGGATGCCCCGGTGCAGCATGTCCGGGTTGGTGAGCACGTAGGAGGCGTACTGGCGGACCCACTCGCGCTCCTCGGGCGGGGTGTCGCCGTCGTACAGCGCGGCCCGGACCCTCGGCGGGGCGAGTTCGGCGGCGCGGCGGCGCTGGTCGGCGGCGAGCGCCTTGGTCGGGGCCAGGTACAGCGCGGTGGCGCCGCGGCCGTTGCGGGCCTCGGTACCCTCCAGCAGGTCGCTGAGCACCGGCGCCAGATAGCCCAACGACTTGCCCGAGGCGGTGCCTGTGGCGATCACCACAGTCTGGCCGCTTTTGGCCAGGTTCATCGCTTCTGCCTGGTGCGCCCAGGGCTGCTCCACCCCGACGGCGAGTGCCGAGGCCACGATCTCCGGTCGGATCGACTCGGGCCACGGCGAATAACGTGCAGGCCGGGCGGGAAGGTGCTCCGTATGGGTGAGCCGGTCGGATCGCCCCCGACTGGTGGCCAGGGTCGTGAGCAGTGCCTCGGGCAGGCTGTGTCGGGGCGGCATGGGGACCCAGTGTGTCACCGGCGTGACGCAGAATCGTCGTAAGCCATCGTGCGGGCATGGTCGCAGGTGGTTGAATGTGGCCGTGACGGCCGTACGGCCGTGGGTCGCAGCGCTGAGGCTTGCCACGCGTTTGGCTTGGCGCGCCCGGGCTCGCGACCATGCGGTGGCGGCCGTCCGGCCGAGGATCGCACATGACGTAGCAAGGCAAGGTGCTGGAGGTTCCGTGGACCTGTCCCTGTCGACCCGCGCAGTCGGCGATCGTACGGTCGTCGAGGTTGGCGGCGAGATCGATGTGTACACCGCCCCGAAGCTGCGGGAGCAGCTGGTCGAGCTCGTCAACGACGGCAAGTACCACCTCGTCGTCGACATGGAGGGCGTTGACTTCCTCGACTCGACCGGCCTGGGTGTCCTGGTCGGCGGTCTGAAGCGGGTGCGCGCCCACGAGGGCTCGCTGCGCCTCGTCTGCAACCAGGAGCGCATCCTCAAGATTTTCCGGATCACCGGCCTGACCAAGGTCTTCCCGATCCACACCTCGGTGGAGGACGCGGTCCAGGCGACCGACTGACGCGTCCGGGCCGGCCCCTGCGGCCGGCCCGCCCGTTCCACGCGTCCGGGGCGCTGGGGCCCAAACGGGCCCCGGTGCTTCCCGGCCGCTCAGGGGCCGACCCGTCCGGCCCACCGGGGCCGTACCTCCGGCCCCCGTCGGAGCACCCCGAAGGGGAGATATGGCAACCGTCGAACTTCGATTCAGCGCGCTTCCCGAGCACGTGCGGACGGCCCGCTTGGTCGCCGCGGCCGTCGCCAGACGGGCCGGGGTCGACGAGTCGGTGCTCGACGAGGTACGGCTCGCGGTCGGTGAGGCGTGCTCGCGTGCGGTCGGTCTGCACCAGCGCGGTGGCATCGGCGGCACGGTCCGGGTCGCGCTGACCGATCAGGAGAAGCGTTTCCTCATCGAGGTCGAGGACGAAGCCGGCCCCGAGGCCCACCTGGCTCCCGGTGCCGACGAGGGCGGCGACCCGGACGAGGACACCCTGGGCCTCGCCGTGATCACCGGCCTGGTCGAGGACCTGGAGGTCACGAACGGCACCGGCGGTGCTGTGATCCGGATGAGCTGGCCGGTCTCGGTCGCCTCCGTCGCCGCCTGAGGGCCCGCGCCGCCTCCGATGCCCCGGTCCCAACTCCTGGGATCCCGATTCCTGGGATCCTGTTGACAAATTGTTGAGCCCGGCGGTTCGCTGCTTCCGGCACGACCGGGTCCGATCGCTGATCGGACCTGTCGCGGAAGAGGAAGCACATGCGGATTCGCATCCTGTGGCCGGCCGGTCAGGCCACCGCCACGCTGCGGGCCACGCCCACCACCGAGGCGCTCTGGGCCGAGCTGCCGATCGAATCGACGGCGAGCACCTGGGGCGAGGAGGTCTATTTCGGCACGCCCGTCAGCGCGCCGCGCGAGGACGGTGCCCGGCAGGTGGTCGAGCCGGGCACGGTCGCGTTCTGGACCGACGGCGACAGCCTCGCCCTGCCCTACGGGCCGACGCCGATCTCGCGCGACGGCGAGTGCCGACTGGCCAGCCCCTGCAACGTCCTCGGCGCGCTCGACGGGGACGCCCAGGTGCTGGGCACCGTCCGGCCGGGCGATCCGATCCGGGTCGAGCGGGCCTGAGCGGCGGCCGGGGGCGGGAGTGCGGGAGCGGGAGCCCGGGTCGGCCGACCGGGGCTGAGCAGCCGGGAACCGGGGCTCGGACGGCGGACGTGTAGGTTCGACGACCGAAGACGACCGAAACCGAAAGGCTTCTCCCGGTGAACAAGCGACTGCTGGCCGTACCCGCCCTCGGCGTGCTGCTCGCGTTCGGCGCCGTCGGCTGCGGCGGCGACGACAACAGCAAGCAGCTGGAATCCTGGGCGTCGAACGTCTGCGGCGCGGCCAAGGACCCGATCGCCCAGGCGCAGTCCGCGCTCGCCGACACCGGCCAGGTGAAGACCGGCGAGGCCCCGGCCGACCTGCAGAAGCGGCTCTCGACGGACATCGGGCGGCTGGCCAAGACCAACCAGGACATCGCGAGCGCCATCGACGCGGCCGGCGCGCCCAAGGTGGACAACGGCGCGGCCCTGCAGAAGGACACCGTCGACGAGCTGAAGAAGGCCGCCGACGGCTACCAGGACGTCCAGAAGAAGCTGGACGCGCTGCCCAACAACGACCAGGCGAAGTTCGCCGACGGGCTGCGCAGCGTGGCCGACCAGGTGCAGCGGCTGGCCTCGCTGTCCACCCAGGCGCAGAGCAAGTTGCAGCGCGGCGAGCTCGGCGCCGCGATGGCCAAGCAGGACGGTTGCAAGCCCAGCCAGGCCACCCCGGGCGCCGGTGCGAGCGGCAGCGCCAGTGGCTCCCCGGCCGCCGGGGGCGCGAGCGTGACCCCGAGCGCCGGAGCGTCCGCCACGGCCGGCGCTCCCAACGGCACCCCCACGCCCGGCGCAACGGACAGCGCGAGCCCGGCGGCCACCCCCTCCGCGGGCGCCGCCACCACCCCGGCGGCCGCCCCGTCCACCCCGGCCCCCAGCGCGAGCTGACCGAGGACGAGGAGCAGCGGGAGCAACGGCGAGGGCCGCTCACGGGAGCGGCCCTCCGGCCCCGGCTGCTGTGTCCGCCGAGGGGCGCAGGCCGGGGCTCGGACTCGGGTGGGTGCGGCCCGGGTGGGCTGGTGGGGCGAGGGTGGCATGGGGCGGGGGACAATGGCGGGGTGATCAGTAGCCCCGTTCTCGACCCGACCCGTCTGGCCAAACTGCGCGAGGCGCTGCTGGCCGCATCGTTCACCGCTGACGGGTGCCTGGACCTGTTGGGCCCCACCGGATACGCGGCGTTGGCCCGTAGCGAGGCCGTCCCGGCGCTGCGTGCCACCCGGGGCGGCAGCCCGCTGGAGACCCTGGTGCGGCTGTTCCTGCTGCAGCAGCCGGTGCCGTACCAGGCGGCCGCCGCCGCGCTGCCGGTGGAGGACTGCCTGGCGGACGGCTGGCTGCGCTCCGACGGGGACCTGGTGCGGGCCACGGTGGACGTCCGCCCGTACGCCAACGAGGTGGCCGGGATGCCCAGTTCGGATGCCTGGGTGGTCTCCGACCTGGGCTGCGCGGTGGGCGGCGCAGGTGGCATCGGCTCCGGGGAGACGGCCCACGGGGTGGCCCGCAAGGACCTGGTGCTGGGGGTCGGCGGCGCGTCCACGACGCTGGCCAACATCACCGTGCGCCGCCCCGTCCGGGCCGCGCTGGACCTCGGTTCGGGCTCCGGCGTGCAGGCGCTGCACGCGGCCCGGCACGCACAGAAGGTCGTCGCCACCGACCTCAACCCGCGCGCGCTGCGGTTCACCGAGCTGACCCTCGCGCTGTCCGGTTTCGACAACACCGAGGCGGTCGCCGGGAGCCTCTTCGAGCCGGTCGGGGAGCGGAAGTTCGACCTGATCGTCTCCAACCCGCCCTTCGTCATCTCGCCGGCCGGCCGGTTCACCTACCGCGACGGCGGAATGGCCGGGGACGACCTGTGCCGCAACCTGGTGCGCTCGGCCGCCGAGCACCTGGAGCCGGGCGGCTACTGCCAGTTGCTCGCCAACTGGCAGCACGTCAAGGGAGAGGACTGGCACGAGCGGCTGGCCGGCTGGGTGGCGGGCACCGGGCTGGACGCCTGGATCGTCCAGCGCGAGGTCCAGGACGTGGCCCAGTACGCCGAGTTGTGGCTGCGCGACGGCGGCGACCACCGCGGCCCCGGCGGCGACTACCAGGCCCGGTACGGCGAGTGGCTGGACGCCTTCGAGGCGGGCCGGGTCGAGGGTATCGGCATGGGCTGGATCACCCTGCGGGCGAGCGGTGCCGAGCGTCCGATCGTGCGGGTGGAGGAGTGGCCGCACCCGGTGGAGCAGCCGCTCGGCCCGCACATCGAGGAGTGGTTCGACCGGCAGGACTTCCTGCGCTCGCACGACGACGCGGGCCTGCTCGCGGCCCGCTACGTGCTGGCCGACGAGGTGGTCCAGGAGCAGGTCGGCGCGCCGGGGGCGGAGGACCCGGAGCACGTGATCCTGCGTCACAACCGCGGCATGCGGCGGGCAACCAAGGTGGACACCGTGGGTGCCGGCTTCGTCGGGGTCTGCGACGGGTCGCTGGCGGCGGGCGAGATCGTGGACGCCATCGCGCAGCTGCTGGGCGAGGACCGGGTGGTCCTGCGGGACCGGGTGCCGGAGTCGCTGCGGCTGCTGACCGAGCAGGGGTTCATCAACCCCGTTCGGTGACCCGCTTTCGGTGACCCGCTTTCGGTGACCGCTTCGGTGGCCTCGGTACGGAGGTCCCCGTCCGGCCCGCGTCCGGTCCCTGCCTGGCCCCGTCCGGCCTCTGTCCGGCCCCGTGCGGCGGAACGCTTCGCGGACGACCCCCGGTTCACCCGCCCGTACCCTCCGGTTCGTCCGGTGGCCCCCGGGTGGCCGCGCCCCGTTGGTCCGCCGCTGTGAGGCTCTCTGTCCACAGGCTGTGGACAGAGCTGGGGAGCCGGGGGCCAGGGGTGGACACGACGACGGCGACGGTGGGCGGGCTGGTGCTCACCCTCTTCGGTGGCGCGCTGCTGCTCTGGTGCGCCGCCGAAGTGCGCCTTCGCCACCGGGTGCGCCGACGGGGGGTGCCGGCGGTGGCCACCGTCGTCGCCGAGAACGAGGTGCACGGGCAGCTGGACAGCGCGCCGCTGCTCTCCTTCTCCGTGCTGCCCCCGGCCGCCGAGGGGCCCGGCGGTGGCCGGATCGCGGAGCTGGTGCTCACCCGTCCGCGCGGGCACACCCCGCTGCGCCGCCCGGAGAGCTTCGCGCCCGGCGCCTCGGTGCGGGTCTGCTACGACCCCGACCGGCCCTGCCGGGCGGTGCTGGCGGCGGGGGAGATCAGCCGGGCGGCGGTCACCGACCTGCTGTGGAGCGCCCTGGGCGTGTGCTGCCTGGCGGCGGGCGCCGGACTGTTGGCCGCGGCCGGCCGCTGAGCTCGCAGCGGCAGCGGCAGCGGCAGCGGTAGCAGCGGCCGCGGCAGCGGTACCGGACAGGCCAGCCGTACCGAGCGCATCGGCCCTACCTGCCGTACCGAACACCTCAGCCGCACCGGCCATGTCGGTGGCCCCTGGCGCGATCCGGAAAGCGCAATACCGGAAGTGCGGCGATTTTTCCGTTGACAGATCTTGAAATTCGTCATTCCATCCTCCGGAACCTGCCGAAGCCCCCCTCCACGGGGCGCGAACCTCCGTCATCGGGTTACCGTTCGAGTGGCGTCGGTGAGCCCGGCAAGTGAAAACGCGGGATCCGTCCGTTTGACAAGGGTGGCCGGGGTACGGTCACACTCCGCTGGTGGGGTGTCGTTCAGCGGCAGCCCGGGACGGTGGAGGGGTCGGGCGGAGCGCAGCCCGTGCTGCCGGCGCCGACCAGCCACATAAGGACCGGGAGAGAAGAGCGAAGGTGTCCCCGAGCAGCGAGACCGCGCACGGACAGCGACTCGTCATTGTCGAGTCGCCGGCCAAGGCGAAGACGATCAAGGGCTACCTGGGCCCCGGCTACATCGTCGAGGCGAGCGTCGGGCACATTCGCGACCTGCCCAGCACCGCGGCCGAGGTGCCGGACAAGTACACCGGCGAGGTGCGCCGCCTCGGGGTGGACGTCGACCACGACTTCGCGCCCATCTACGTGGTCAACGCGGACAAGAAGTCCCAGGTCAGCAAGTTGAAGTCACTGCTCGCGGAGTCCGACGAGCTCTTCCTCGCCACCGATGAGGACCGCGAGGGCGAGGCCATCGCGTGGCACCTCCAGCAGGTGCTCAAGCCCAAGGTGCCGGTGCACCGGATGGTGTTCCACGAGATCACCAAGTCGGCGATCCAGGAGGCCGTGGCCAACCCGCGCGAGCTCAACCAGCGCCTGGTCGACGCCCAGGAGACCCGCCGCATCCTCGACCGGCTGTACGGCTTCGAGGTCTCGCCGGTGCTGTGGAAGAAGGTCATGCCGAAGCTGTCGGCGGGCCGGGTGCAGTCCGTCGCGACCCGTCTGGTGGTCGAGCGCGAGCGCGAGCGGATGGCGTTCCGCACCGCCTCGTACTGGGACCTGGTCGGCACCTTCGGCACCGGCCGCACCCCGGCCGACTCCGCCAACCCGGAGACCTTCGGCGCCCGGCTGGCCTCGGTGGACGGCAAGCGGATCGCCAGCGGCCGCGACTTCGGCTCGGACGGCCGCCTGAAGGCCGGCAGCACCAACACCCTGCACCTGGACGAGCAGGCCGCCCGCCAGCTGGCCGCCGCCCTGGCGCAGACCGCGTTCAGCGTCCGCAGCGTCGAGTCCAAGCCCTACCGCCGCTCGCCGTACGCGCCGTTCCGCACCACCACGCTCCAGCAGGAGGCCAGCCGCAAGCTGGGCTTCGGCGCCAAGCGGACCATGCAGGTGGCCCAGAAGCTGTACGAGAACGGCTTCATCACCTATATGCGTACCGACTCCACCACGCTGTCGGACACCGCGATCGCCGCCGCCCGCGCGCAGGTCACCCAGCTCTACGGCGCCGACTACCTGCCGGACGCCCCGCGCACCTACGCCAGCAAGGTCAAGAACGCCCAGGAGGCGCACGAGGCGGTCCGCCCCTCCGGCGACCGCTTCCGTACCCCTGCCGAGACCGGCCTGACCGGCGACGACTTCAAGCTGTACGAGCTGATCTGGATGCGCACCGTCGCCTCCCAGATGAAGGACGCGGTCGGCCAGTCCGTCACCGTCCGGGTCGGCGGCGCCTCCGCCGACGGCCGGGACGTCGAGTTCTCCGCCTCCGGCAAGATCATCACCTTCCACGGCTTCCTGAAGGCCTACGTCGAGGGCGCCGACGACCCGAACGCCGAGCTCGACGACCGTGAGCGCCGGCTGCCGCAGGTCGCCCAGGGCGACCCGCTGGCCGCCGAGCGGATCACCCCGGAAGGCCACGCCACCAAGCCGCCGGCCCGCTACACCGAGGCCTCGCTGGTCAAGGAGCTGGAGGACCGGGAGATCGGCCGCCCCTCCACCTACGCGTCGATCATCGACACGATCATCCAGCGCCGGTACGTGTTCAAGAAGGGCACGGCGCTCGTCCCGTCCTTCCTCTCCTTCGCCGTGGTCAACCTGCTGGAGAAGCACTTCGGCCGGCTCGTCGACTACGACTTCACCGCCAAGATGGAGGACGACCTCGACCGGATCGCCGCCGGTGAGGCGCAGTCCGTGCCGTGGCTGAAGCGCTTCTACTTCGGCGAGGGCGAGGGCCACGTCGCGGGTGGCGCCGCCGAGGCCGGCAACGGCGACGGCGACCACCTGGGCGGCCTGAAGGAGCTGGTCACCGACCTCGGCGCGATCGACGCCCGGGAGATCAGCTCGTTCAAGGTCAGCGACGACATCACCCTGCGGGTCGGCCGCTACGGCCCGTACGTCGAGCGCGCCTCCGCCGTCGAGGGCGAGCCCGGCCAGCGCGCCGACATCCCGGACGAGCTGCCGCCGGACGAGCTGACCGTCGAGCTGGCCGAGGAGCTGCTCGCCAAGCCCAGCGGCGACTTCGAGCTCGGCCCGGACCCGGTCAGCGGCAACATGCTGGTCGCCAAGGACGGCCGCTACGGCCCGTACGTGACCGAGATCCTGCCCGAGGGCACGCCCAAGACCGGCAAGAACGCGGTCAAGCCGCGTACCGCCTCGCTGTTCAAGTCGATGTCGCTGGACGGCGTCACCCTGGAGGACGCGCTGCGGCTGCTCTCGCTGCCGCGCGTGGTCGGCACCGATGCCGAGGGCGCGGAGATCACCGCGCAGAACGGCCGCTACGGCCCGTACCTCAAGCGCGGCACCGACTCGCGTTCGCTCACCAGCGAGGACCAGCTCTTCACGATCACCCTCGACGAGGCGCTGGCGATCTACGCCCAGCCCAAGCAGCGCGGCCGCGCGGCCGCCGCGCCGCCGCTCAAGGAGCTGGGCACCGACCCGGTCAGCGAGCGCCCGGTGGTGGTCAAGGACGGCCGCTTCGGCCCGTACGTGACCGACGGCGAGACCAACGCCACGCTGCGCAAGGACGACGACGTCGAGACCATCACGCCGGAGCGCGGCTACGAGCTGCTCGCCGAGAAGCGGGCGCGCGGGCCGGTGAAGAAGGCGGTGAAGAAGGCCCCGGCCAAGAAGGCGGCGGCCAAGAAGACCACCACCACCAAGACGGCGGCGACCAAGACCGCCGCCAAGAAGACGGCCGCGAAGAAGACCACCACCGCGACCAAGGCGGCGGCGAAGAAGACGGCCGCCAAGAAGACGGCTGCCAAGACCGCGGCCGGCGAGGCCGTGGCCGGCAAGAGCGCCGCCACCGACGAGGGCTGATCCTCCGACAGCCCGCCGAGAGCGGACTCGGGCCCGCGCCCCCACCCGGGGCGCGGGCCCGAGGTCTGTGCAGGGATCGTCACAGCCCGGTGATGACCGGGGTCCGGAACGCCGTTCGTCTCAATCGGGCAAAGCCCAGCCCGCTACGCTGACCGTATGACGAGCGAGGAGCAGCCCACCCCCAGCGCCGCCCCGGCTGCCGGAGCCACCGTGGCCGACCTGACCGAGGTCGTGCCCGCCGGAACCCCCGTGGACCGGGCCCGGGCGCTGCTGCGGACCCGCCCCTACCGGCGCCTGTGGACCACCCAGCTGATCGGCGGCACCGCCGACCGGCTCGGCCTGCTGGTGCTGCTCGCGCTCACCGTGATCGCGGCCGCCCAGGGCGGCCAGTTCGGCGACCTGCCGCGCAGCCTCGCCTTCGCCACCGCCGCCGTCCTCGCCGTCCGGGTGGCGGCCACCGGGCTGGTCGGCGTGGCGCTCCTGGAACCGCTGCACCAGCTGGTCGCCGGGAAGCTCGACCGGCGCTGGACGCTGTTCGGCGCCGACGCGCTGCGCGCCCTGCTGATCGGCCTCGCGCCCTGGTGGACGGTCTGGCTGAGCGCCGGACCGCGGCCCTCCGGCGCCGCCACCTACGTGCTGCTCGCCACCGTGTTCCTCACCGGCGCGGCCGAGCGGGTCTGGGGGATCGCCAAGGCCGCCGTCGTCCCCGGCCTGCTGCCGCCGGCCAGTCCGTACGTGCCCGCCGCGGAGCAGCGGCCGACCGCCGCCAACCTGGACACCGTCCGCAGCATCGACCGCTTCACCGGCTGGGCCACCGTGCCGCTCGCGGCCGTCGGCCTGGTCACCTTCACCCTGCTCAACAACATCGGCGCGGCGCTCGGCTCGGACTGGCTGCGCGCCCACCAGCTGACCTTCGCCGCGCTCGGCTCGGCCGGCCTGTTCGCCGCCTCGGCCGCCCGCGGCTACCTCCAGCAGCTACCCGGCGGCCCGGTGGCCGTCGCCCCGCACTCGCCGCTGACCGGCCTGCGTGCCCCGACCGACGCCACGCCCGGCCCCGCGCTGAGCAAGGGCCGCACCGGCAGCGCCCCGTACTTCACCTTCGCCGTCGCGGCCGGCTTCGCCTCGATGGCCGGCGTCGCCGCGCTGGCGCTGCTCACCGCGGCCGAGCACCGGGCCGGGCCGATCGGCTACGGCCTGACCGTGCTCGCCGCGGCGGGCGCTCCCGCGCTGGGCGCCCGGCTCACCCGGGCCGTCCTGCCCTCGCTCTCCCGCCGCCGACTGCTCGCGCTGGCGCTGCTCACCGAGGGTGTCGCGCTGATCCTGGCCGGGCTGGTGCTGGACTTCGTGCTGGTCCTGCTGCTCACCGTGCTGGCCGGCCTGGCCGCCGGGCTCGTCATCTCGGCCGGGCGCACCCTGCTCGCCCAGGAGGTCGAGGAGGCCCGACTGCCGAAGGTCACCGAGCACCTCCACGCGGTGCTGCGGGCCGTGGTCGCGGCCGCGCTGGTGGTCGTCCCGCTGATCGCCGCGGCTTACGGGGACGTCGAGTACGGCACCGTCGAGCCCGGCTCCTTCACCTTCATCCACGGCGGCGCGGCCCTCGCGGTCGCCACCTCGGGGCTGCTCACGCTGGTGCTCGCCGCCGTCGTGCTGCTGCGCACCGACGACCGGCGCGGCACCGCCCCGTTCGCCCGGGACCTGGTGGACGCGGTGCGCGGCGGCAGCGGCCCGGTGCCGCACCGGGGCACGGGCACCGGCTTCTTCATCGCCCTGGAGGGCGGCGACGGCGCCGGCAAGTCCACCCAGGCCCAGGCGCTCGCCGAGTGGATCCGCGGCAAGGGACACGAGGTCGTGCTCACCCGCGAGCCCGGCGGCAGCCCGGTCGGGCAGCGGCTGCGCGGCCTGGTCCTGGACGTCGGCAACACCGGCCTGTCGCACCGCGCCGAGGCGCTGATCTACGCGGCCGACCGGGCCGAGCACGTCGAGAACGTCATCCGGCCGGCCCTCGCCCGCGGCGCCGTGGTCATCACCGACCGGTACATGGACTCCTCCATCGCCTACCAGGGCGCTGGGCGCGACCTGGCCGCCACCGAGGTCGCCCGGATCTCCCGCTGGGCCACCGGCGGGCTGCTGCCCGACCTGACCGTGGTGCTGGACGTCGACCCGACCAGGGCCCGGGAGCGCTTCACCGAGGCACTGGACCGGCTGGAGTCCGAGCCCACCGAGTTCCACCAGCGGGTCCGGGCCGGCTTCCTCGCCCTCGCGGCCGCCGACCCGGCGCGCTACCTGGTCGTGGACGGCAGCCAGGCCCCCGGCTTCGTCACCACCGCCATCCGGCACCGGCTGGACCGCGAGCTGCCGCTCTCCGAGCAGGAGAAGGCCGCCCGCGCCGAGCAGGAGCGGCTGGCGAAGGAGGAGGCCGAGCGGCGCGCCGCCGAGGAGGCCCGTCGTCGGGCTGAGGAGGAGGCCGCCGAGCGCAAGCGCCAGGAGGTGCTGGCGCAGCTACGGGCCGAGCAGGCCGAGAAGGAGCGACTGGCCAAGGAGGAGGCCGAGCGGGCCGCCGCCGAGGCCCGGCGCAAGGCCGAGGAGGAGGCCCGCCGCCGGGCGGAGGAGGAAGCCGAGCGCCGCGCCGCCGAGGAGGCCCGCCGCCGGGCGGAGGAACAGGCCAGGCTGGCCGCGGAGGCCGCCGAGCGCAAGCGGATCGCCGACGAGGCGGCCACCCAGGCGGAGCTGCAGCGGCAGCGGGACCTGGCCCGCGAGGAGCAGCGGCGCCGGGCGGAGGAGGCGCTGCAGCGGGCCGAGGAGGCCCGGCTGGCGCAGGCCGCGGCGCTCGCGGCGGCTGCCGCCGCGGCGGAGACGGCTGCGGGGCGGGCCGAGGGGCGGGCCGAGGCCGGGGACGCGGCCACCACGGAGCTGCGGGCGGTTCGGGAGACGCCGGGGGAGGCCCCGGGTGCCTCGGGTGCCTCGCGGGGTGCTTCGGACGCGTCGGGTGCCTCTGCCGGGCTCGGCGACGAGGCGACGCGGGAGCTGTCGTTGCGGGACCGGCAGGCGGCGGCCGTCCGGGCTGCCGAGGCGGCCGACGCCACTGCCAAGTTGCCGGTGGTGCCGGCGGTGGACGAGACCGCGGTGCTGCCGAAGGTGCCGGCGGTGGACGAGACCGCCGTGCTGCCGAAGGTCCCCGCCGCGGATGAGACCGCGGTGCTGCCCCCGATCGAGTGGGGCCGCCGTTCCGGTGAGCCGGCGGACGGCACGAGTGAGCTGCCGGTGGTCGGCGGGCGGCAGGCGGGTGCCGGGCGGCCCGGTGCCGGACAGCCCGCCGTCGAGCAGCCAGGTGTCGAGCAGCCCGGCATCGAGCAGCCCACGGCGGAGCGGCCTCGGCCGGAGTGGGCCGAGGAGACCCCGATGGACGACCTGCCGAGCCTGACCGACACCCTGCTCGGCTCGCGCGACGAGTGGGCCCGCTGGGAGCACGGCGGTGGCCAGGGGCCGCAGGGCCCGCACGACGGCGGGAACCGGCGCGGCGGGGACGACCCGGACGGGGACGACCGGGGCGGGGACGGCGGCAAGGGCAAGGGCCGGCGCTGGGGTCGCCGGGGCTGAGCCCGTTTCGTCACGGATGGCGGGCGGCGTCGTCGGGGCAGTGGCCCTCGGCGGCGCCGCCCGCCGCCGTACGGGCGTGACCCGGACGGAGCAGTGGCTGTCGGGGCGGAGACGTATGCTCGACGGCGGGGAATCGGCGCCGGGAGCGCTGTCGTACGGAGTTTGGGAGCAGCAGTGGCCGTCTGGGACGACCTGGTGGGCCAGGAGCGGGTGGTCGAGCAGCTGACCGCCGCGGCCCGGGCGGCCGGGGCGACGGTCGAGGCCGGTCGCGGCGCCGCTCCGGTCCAGGGCGGGAACGCCTCCCTGATGACGCACGCCTGGCTGTTCACCGGCCCGCCCGGGGCCGGGCAGGTCACCGCCGCGCGCGCCTTCGCCGCCGCCCTGCAGTGCACCAGCCCCGACCTCGCGCTCGGCGGCACGCCCGGCTGCGGGTTCTGCGACGGCTGCCACACGGTGCTGGCCGGCAGCCACGCCGACGTCAAGTACGTGCGGACCGACGGCCTGTCCATCGGCGTCGGCGACATGCGCGACCTGGTGCTGCGCGCCTCCAGCTACCCGACCGGCGGCCGCTGGTCGGTGATCCTCGTCGACGCCGCCCACCGGCTCACCGAGGCCGCCGCGAACGCGCTGCTCAAGGGCGTGGAGGAGCCCTCCCCGCGCACCGTCTGGCTGCTCTGCGCCCCCTCCGTCCAGGACGTGCTGCCGACCATCCGCTCGCGCTGCCGTCTGCTCGTGCTGCGCACGCCCGCCGCCGAGGCCGTCGCCGACATGCTGGTCCGCCGGGACGGGGTCGAGCCGGAGGCCGCCCGGCTGGCCGCGCTCGCCGGGCAGGGCGACATCGAGCGCTCGCGCCGCCTCGCGGTGGACGAGCAGGCCCGTACCCGCCGCACCGAGGTGCTGCGGATCCCGCTGGAGGTCTCCGACATCGGCGGCTGCCTGGCCGCCGCCCAGCGCCTGGTCGACACCGCCAAGGCCGACGCCGAGGCGCTCGCCGAGACCCAGGACGCCAAGGAGACCGACGACCTGAAGGCCGCCTACGGCGCCGCCGAGGGCAGCAAGGCGCCGCGCGGCATGGCCGGGGCGGTCAAGGAGCTGGAGAAGCGGCAGAAGAGCCGTGCCACCCGCACCCGCCGGGAGACCCTCGGGGTCGCGCTGCTCGACCTGCTCGGCTTCTACCGGGACGTGCTGGCGCTCCAGCTCGGCTCCACCGGCGTGCTCGCCAACGAGGACCAGCGGCAGGCGCTGAACCGGGTCGCCCAGGCCGGGCCGGCGGAGAGCACGCTGCGCCGGATCGAGGCGGTGCTCGCCTGCCGGACGGCCTTGGACCGCAACGTGGACCCGCTGCTGGCGGTCGAGGCGATGACGGTGGCGCTGCGGGCGGGCTGAGGCCGTTCCCTTCTCGCCGTGGGCTTCCCGTCCTCCCGGTGGGCCCCGTCCTCCCCGTAGGCCGCTGGTCCTCGCCGCAGGCCTCCGGTCCCCCGTACGCCTCCCGGAGGTGGCCTGCCGTCCCACCTTCGAGTGAACGGGCGATACTCGCCGGGCACACCCGCGTGTGACAGCGCGCCCGTTGTGCACGCTGGGGGCCGACTGCGCCCCAGCCGTACCCCGGGCTCCCCCTGTGTCGGGGGCCCGCCGCCGGCGTGGTCGCCTCCCTGACGGCACCGGGTCCGGTCCGGCGCCGGCCCTCCTCCGAGGTGGTGCGTTCCGTGGTTCGTCCGCTCCTCGTCATCCCCCTGCTGGCCGCCGCCGTCGGCGGTATCTGGCTGGCGCGCGGCGCGCTCCATCGCTGGCGCGACCTGCGCGCCGCTCAGACCTACGAACTGGCCGGCGACCGGTGGCCGATGCTGCTGCGGGCGGCGGGGGCGATGGTCTGCGGAGTGTGCGTCACCGCGTTGACGCTGCTCACCGCGCTCGGCGCCTTCGGGGGCCTCAGCCGGGGTGGGGAGGAGGCGGATCGGGTGGAGCCGGCCGTGGACGCCGCCGCGGCGGGGGCCTGGGAGGGTTCCGGCGCCGGTCCGGCGGTCCGGCAGCCGGCGGCACCGCCGACGCCGACCGAGTCGCCCACCGCTGCGGATGCCGCTACCTCCGCTGCCGCGACGCCCACCGCGGTCAGCCGCTTCGACAGCGTCGGGCACCCGGGAGGCGGTGAGCTGCTGCAGTCCGCCGTGCTCGGCCCCGACGGGAAGCCGCGCAACGTCCGGGTCTGGCTGCCGCCGCAGTACGCCAAGGAGTCGAACGCGCGCTTCCCCGTCGTCGTGATGCACGCCTCCACGCCGGGCAAGACGGCCGACGCCGAGGTCCCGGACGTCTTCGAGGGCGTCGGCGCAGCCCTGCAGACCGGCCGTGCCCGTGCGTTCATCCTGGTCGCCCCCGAGGCGCCGAACGGCACCGCGCACCCCTGCGAGCTGATCGCCGCCGCCCCGGCCGCCGTCTCCGACGACGCGACTCTGCGCACCACCATCGCGGCCTCCTTCCGCACCCTGCCCCCCGGCCCCGCCTCCTGGGGCGCCCTCGGCGTCGAGGGCGGCGCGCCGTGCGCGGCCGCCGCCGGGCTGGCCCGCCCGGACCTGTACGGCGCGGCCGCGGCGGTCTCCGGCCGGTACGACGCCGCCGCGCTCACGCAGGCCGGCGCCGAGGCCCCGGCGGGCAGCGCGGCCAAGCTGTTGCTGGCCGCCGCGAAGGCGGACGCCGCCGGGCTGGACACGGCCCGCACGCTCCAGACCGCGCTCAAGGCGGGCCCCGGCCCGGCGGCCAAGGCGGACGTGCGGATCTCGGACAACGTGCAGGACTACACCCCCGACCGGGAGCGGCTGCGGCTGGTCCGGCAGGCGGCTCAGTTCCTGGCCGAGGCGCTGGCGAAGGCGTCCTGAACGGTGGTTGAGCGGGCGTTACGCTGCCCGGTACCCCGGGTGGGTGCCGGGCAGCCGCGTTTCTTCGCTCCCGTACCTTCGTGCTCGTTCTTTCGTGTGGTTTCTGTGGTTTCTGTGGTTTCCGTGGTTCGCGGAGTTCGTGGATTCGCGGGGTTCGTGGGGGTTCGTGGGGTTCGTGGATTCATGGAAAGAGGAGCGGATGAGGGTCTTCGGACGGCGAGTCCGGGCGGCGGCCGCGTTGCTGGCGGCCGGGCTGCTGGCGGTCCCGGTGAGCGGGTGCAGTGCGGGGCCGTCCGACTCGACCGGCTCGGACGCGTCCGTCGCGGCCGGCGTCACCCCACTGGAGCCGCTGCCCGCCGCCGTGCCGGACGCGCTCGCGCCGTACTACGCGCAGCGGCTGGTCTGGCAGCCCTGCGACGGCGGGTTCGAGTGCACCACCTTCCAGGTGCCGACGGATTACGACCGTCCGGGGGACGGCGACCTCACCCTCTCGGCAGCCCGGGCGGCGGCCGTACCGGGCGAATCCGGTGCGCAACCCGCTCCCGCTCCCGGTTCCGGGGCCGACGCCCGCCTGGGCTCCCTGTTGCTCAACCCGGGCGGGCCCGGCGGCTCGGCGATCGAGTACCTGGAGGCCGTCGCCCGGACGTACGACCGCTCGGTGCGGGCCCGGTACGACCTGGTCGGCGTCGACCCGCGCGGGGTGGGCCGCAGCAACCCCGTCAGTTGCCTGAGCGGCGAGCGGATGGACGCCTTCACCGCCGTCGACCTCGAACCCGGGGACCAGCGGGCGATCGACGCGCTGGTCGCCGCCGACAAGGAGTTCGCCGACGGCTGCTCCCGGCAGGCCGGGGCCGCGCTCGGCCACCTCAGCACCGTCGAGGCGGCCCGCGACATGGACGTGCTGCGCGCCCTGCTCGGCGACGAGCGGTTGAACTTCGTCGGCAAGTCCTACGGCACCTTCCTCGGGGCCACCTACGCCGGGCTCTTCCCGAGCCGGGTCGGGCGGGTGGTGCTGGACGGTGCGATGGACCCGGCGCTCGACTCGGTGGCCGGCAACCGGACTCAGGCCGGCGGTTTCGAGACCGCCTGGGCGGCCTTCGCCAAGGACTGCGTCAAGCACGAGGACTGCCCGCTCGGCCGTACCGAGCAGCAGGTCGGCGAGCAGCTCACCGCCCTGCTCACGGCCGTCCACGCCCACCCGCTGCCGAGCACCGACAACGGGCGTCGGCTCACCGGCTCCCAGGCGACCACCGGGATCATCCAGGCGATGTACGCCGACTTCCTCTGGCCCAGGCTGCGCAGCGCGCTCACCGTCGCCCGGGCGGGCGACGGCACCGGCCTGCTGAAGCTCTCCGACGAGTACTACGGGCGCGGGGCGGACGGCTCGTACCCCAACCTGATGTTCGCCAACACGGCGGTGAACTGCCTCGACCTGCCCGCCCCCTTCAGCTCGCCGGACGACGTCCAGCGGGCGGTGCCGGACTTCGAGCGGGCCTCGCCGCACTTCGGGCGCGACATGGCCTGGATGGCGCTGACCTGCGCCTACTGGCCGGTCCGGGCCACCGGCGCGACGCACACCATCCGGGCCGCCGACGCCGCCCCGATCGTCGTCGTCGGCACCACCCGCGACCCGGCCACCCCGTACGACTGGGCCCGCTCCCTCGCCGACCAGCTGGAGTCCGGCCGGCTGCTCACCTACGACGGGGACGGCCACACCGCCTACGGGCGGCACAGCACCTGCGTCGACGGCGCGGTCAACCACTTCCTGCTGACCGGGAAGGCGCCGGAGCAGGGTAAGCGTTGCGACCGGTAGCCGCCTGCCGTCAGGCGGAGGAGACCGCCAGCTTCGCGGCGAAGCCCGCGAACAGCACGGCGACGCCGCTGGTCAGCGTCGCGGAGAGGCGCCTGCGGCGGCGGAAGGCGGTGGCCAGCGTGGTGCCGGCGAAGATCAGCAGGGAGAGGTAGAGCAGGCTGAAGGTCTGCAGGATCCCACCGAGCAGGCCGAAGGACAGCGCGGGCTGCCCGTACGACGGGTCGACGAACTGGGTGAAGAACGACAGCAGGAACAGGATCGCCTTCGGGTTCAGCAGGCTGATCACCAGCGCCCGGCGGAACGGCCGCTCGACCGCCTCCGGCGCCGCCTCGGCGGCCGGGTCGGCCTCGGCCCGGCGCTCGCGCCACAGCTGGCGGGCGGCGCGGAGCATCCCGAAGCCGATCCACAGCAGGTACGCGGCCCCGCCGAACTTGACCACCGCGAACACCGCCGGGTTGGCCTTCAGCAGCGAGGCGGCGCCCAGCGAGGTCAGGCTGATCAGCGTGAGGTCGCCGACGAACACGCCTGCCGCAGCCTGGTACCCGGTCCGGATGCCCTTCCGGGCGGCGACCGACAGCACGTACAGCGAGTTGGGACCGGGCAGCAGGATGATGACGAGGGCGCCGAGGATGTAAGTCGCCAGGTCGTTGACGCCGAGCACGATGCGCTCCGGGGTGGGGAAGGGGTGGCAGGGGGGCGCTCATCGTAACGTCGTACCGGCGATCGATTGAAGCGAAAACCATCCCCCTTTGCCCACCCATGTCCCACCCCCGCTCTGCCCCCGCCCTGCCCTCGCCCGTCCTGGCTACGGATCACCTGCGAATCTGTGTAGACTGGCCCGCGTTGCCACCACAGACGGCAGCGGTGCCGCCTTAGCTCAGTTGGCCAGAGCAACGCACTCGTAATGCGTAGGTCGCGGGTTCGAATCCCGCAGGCGGCTCAGATGTGGAAGGCCCGGTCAGATGTTCTGACCGGGCCTTTTGCGTTGGGCGGGGCGGGGGCGGATGGGGGCGGGTCGAGGGGGGTTCGAGGTGGTGCGGGCAGGCTGGGGGGATGGCGCGTGGGGTGTGGTGGCGGCGGGTCGGGGGCTTCTGGGGGCGGTTGGGGGCGGGGCTGGTGGCGCTCGGGCAGGCGCATGTGGCGGGGGCGGTGGCGGCGGCTGAGGCGGGCGGGTTGGTGGGGCCGGGGCCGGGGCATCCGGAGCGGGTGGTGGGGGACGTCGGGATGACGGCGGTGGAGCGGGGGTTGTGGAGCCAGTTGGTCGATCTGCCGGGCTACTGGTCGAGGTAGGCGAGGGTGGCGATGGGCTCGTCGCGTTCCTGGCGGACCGGGTGCGGGTCGACGAAGGCGGCGTCATGCCCACGACGGTCGTGCGCGGCGCCGACGCGCGGCCGACGCCGGGCTGACCGCTCCGGACCGCCGGGGCGCCGCTACCGGTGCAGGACGGTCCCGCCTTCGATGACCCAGAAGTCGGCCGGGACGGGGGTGCACTTGGTCACCTTGGCCGGTGCGTTCGGGTCCCGGTAGTCGGAGGCGGCCCAGCCGACCCGGCGTTTGCCGTGTTCGTCGGCCGGGTAGTAGGTCAGCCCGGCCTCGGGGCGCCAGCCGGGCCGTGTGGTGGTCGGCCGGCCGCCGACCGGGGTGACGGTGACGCGATCGATCGGCCCGGTGACGGTGACCGCACCGCTGACGTCGACCGTCAGGCAGTCGATGTCGAACTCGACCCGGACGGTGCCGTCCTTGGTGAAGACGTGCTGGGCCACGGCGTGCCCCCGGGCGCGGCCGTCGACCGTCCGGGCGTCGACGCGGGCGGTGAGCCGCTCGCCCGGGTTGGGGCCCGGGCCGTGCTCGTTGAGCAGGGTCCAGCTGTGCAGGGCGAGGTGCCCGGCCGGTACGGGCGCGGCCGCGGCGGTGCCCGCCGTTGTGGCGGCGAGGGCCGTGACGGCGGTGGCGAGCGCGACGGCGGCGGTGGTCCTGCGCATGGTCGATCCTCCATGGGGAGAAGGGAGTCGGGCTGCCGCCCGGCTGCCTCCAAGCTCCCAGCCGACCCCCGGCCGCGGCCTCCGCCGTACGAACGGACCGGCTCCCCCCGGCGGGGGAACCGGCCCTCCTCCGTGGGGCTCAGCGGGTGGCGTGCCGCACCGCGTCCAGGGCGAGCGCGGCCGCCGCCAGCGCCGCGGCGACACCCGCGACCGCCGCCGGGGCCGGGGCCCGCTCCCCGGAGACGCCGAGGAAGTCCAGCCCGGTAACGTGGTTGACCATCCCGTACCAGAGCAGCGGGTAGACGGTCTGGAACAGCCGGGGGCCACGGGTGAGGCTGCCGAACAGCAGCGCCAGCGCCGGGACCAGCAGCGCCCCCGCCAGCGCCCCCGCCGCGGCCCGGGACTGCCCGGCGCCGAGCAGCCGCACGGCCGGCACGGCCGCCACCGCCAGCGCGGGGAGGATCCCGGCGAGCAGCCCGGCCAGCCCCCGGCGCAGCGGGGACGGGCAGGCGCCGAGCAACTCGCCGACGCTGCCGCCGCCCGCCCGGTGGCCCAGCCGGGACCAGAGCGGTACCGGCCAGAGCATCGCGAACGGCAGCACCGGGTGGCTCGGCCCGTCCGGGGCGACGCCGGCCGCGGCCACGGCCAGCACGCCCGCCCCGGCCCACCACCACAGCCGTCGGCCCTGCTCCAGGATCCGCAGCTCCCCGAGCACGGCGGCGAGGCCGCTGCGGCCCTCCCGGGCCGGGGTCAGCCGGGCCGGGTCGAGGGCGAAGCCGGCCGGGGCGGTCTCGGCCTCGGCCGCGGGTGTCTGCGCGTCCGGGGCCGTGGCGGGGTGGGCGCTTCGACCGGCCCCGGCCCCGTCGAAGCGGCCGAACCAGAGCGCCCCGACCAGCGCGATCCCCACCGCCGCGCCGACCAGCAGCACCCCCGTGGCTGCCGGTCCGACCGCCTCGCCCGGCCCGAGGCCGGGCCAGTCGAAGGTGCCGGTGACCCGGTTGTCCGCGGTCAGGCCGACCCCGAACTCCACCCCGTCCACCGGCCGCCCGCCCGCCGCGAGCACCTCCCGGATCGACGCGGTGATCCGCCGCATGCCCAGCAGGTCCGGCCCGCCGCCGGCCTGCGCGCCCAGCACCAGGACCAGCCAGACCACGAACCAGACCATCGCCCCCAGTCCGCCGCGCAGCCCGCGCACGGTGTCGAAGAGCACCGCGCACCCGGCCACCGCCGCCAGCAGCGGCAGCGTGATCAGGACGTACGGCAGCAGTAGCCGCACCACGTCCACCCGGTCCGAGTCCCCCTTGACCAGCTGCACGCCGAGCGCCGTCCCGGCCAGCGCGAGCAGCATCGAGCCGAACAGCAGCAGGTTGCTGCCGAACTTGCCCGCCAGGTAGCCGATCCGGCTCAGCGGGGTGGCGGCGAGCAGCTGGCCGACGCCGCTCTCCTCGTCCCGGACGACCGTGCCCCGGGCGATCCCGAAGCCCGCAAGCGACAGCCAGACCGCCCCGCCGAGCGCCGTCACCGTCCCCACGTAGCCGCTGGTGTAGCGGCCGTGCAGGTCGGTCACCTGGAACACCTCCCAGCGGGAGTCGCCGACCGGTGCGGCCAGCAGCCCCAGCGCGAGCGTGCCGATCAGCACCACCAGGTAGCCCGGCCGCCGCCGGCGCTCCCGGAAGTCGGCCAGCGCGAGCGCCCCGATCCTGGTCAGCACGCCGGCACCCGCTCGGGCCCGGCGGTGAGCAGCAGGTACGCGTCCTCCAGCCGGGGCGGTACGGGCTGCGCCCCGGGTGCCGGCGGGTGTCCGGACAGCACCCGGGCCCGGACCCCCTGCGGGGTGCGGGTGGTGCCGCCGAGCAGGAACCGCGAACGCAGCGACGGGAGTTGATCGGCCGTCACGGTCAGTTCCCAGACCGAGCCCTCGGCGCCGCGCAGCAGCTCCTCCGGGCTGCCGTGGTGCAGCAGCCGGCCGTCGCCCATCACGGCGATCCGGTCGGCGGTGGCGGCCACGTCCGGGACGATGTGGGTGGACAGTACGACGATCCGGTCGGTGCCGAGCCCGCTCAGCAGGCTGCCGAAGCGCAGCCGCTCCTCCGGGTCCAGCCCGACCGTGGGCTCGTCCACGATCAGCAGCGCCGGGTCGTTGAGCAGCGCCTGGGCGATGCCGACCCGCTGGCGCATCCCGCCGGACATCGCGCCCAGCCGCTGCCCGGCCGCCCCGGACAGGTTCACCAGCTGGAGCAGCTCCTCGATCCGGTCCCTGGCCGAGCGCCGCCGCAGCCCCTTGGCGGCGGCCAGGTAGCCGAGGAACTCGCGGGCGGTGAGCTGCGGGTAGACGCCGAAGTCCTGCGGCAGGTAGCCGACGGTGCGGCGCAGCGGCCCGGGCCGGCGGGCGATGTCGACGCCCTCCCACAGCACCCGGCCCGAGGTCGGCCGGGTGACCGTGGCCAGGATGCGCATCAGGCTCGACTTGCCGGCGCCGTTGGCCCCCAGCAGGCCGAGCACCCCGGGCCGGAGTGTCAGTGAGAACGAGTCCACCGCGCGCCGGCCGCCGCGGTACTCCTTGGTCAGGTCGAGGATCTGCAGTTCGGTCACCCCGGGAATGCTTCCGGTCGGGGCGGCTGCCGACATCTGCCATATGGCAGAGATCCGCGGCGTGCGGAAACGGCGTGCGGAAACGGCGTGCGGAAAGCGGCGTGCGGAAAACGGTGGCGGGGCGGGCCGTCGGGCCCACCCCGCCACCGTTGTCGCCGTCGTACGGACCTACTCCTCGTCGCCGCCGAGGTCGCCGCCGAGGTCGCTGCCGTCCGGGGTGCCGCTGATCGCGTACCCCTGGCGGCGCGCCTCGTAGCAGGCCACCGTCGCGGCCGCCGAGACGTTCAGCGATCCGACCCGGCCCAGCTGCGGCACGAACACCACCTGGTCGCAGAGCGCCAGTGCCTCGGGCGTGATCCCGCGGTCCTCGTGCCCGAGGACGAAGGCCACCGCCGGGGTCAGCTCGGCGGCGAACATCGGCACCGCCTCGTCCGCCAGCTCCAGCCCGACCACCTTGAAGCCGTCCGCCTTCGCGGCCGCCACCGCCTCGGCGACGGTCGGGAAGTGCTCGACCTTCAGGTACTTGTCGGTGCCCATCGCGGCCTTCTGCGCACCGGACGAGCGCACCGACGGGGTGTCCCCGGTCAGGTAGAGCTTCTCGGCGCCCATCGCGGCCCCGGTCCGGACCACCGAGCCGACGTTGAACGGCGACTGCAGGTTCTCCAGGATCATCGCGAGCCGGAACTCGTTGCTGCGCCGCCACGAGCGGTGCAGACGCTTCAGTTCGGTCCCGCGCAACTGCTTCACGACGTGGTACCCCGTCCACTCTCGGAGCCCTCGCCCGCATCCGGGCGGGGCCGCGCTTCCAGAATCCGGAACCCGTTGACCGACGTGACCCGGGAGGTCGGGTAGCCCTGCTCGTTGAGCCACTTCTGCAGCGAGTCCGAGCCCAGGTGCTTCTGCACCACGAGGAACGCCGAGCCGTCCGGGGTCAGCCGGCCGAGCCAGTGCGTCAGCAGCTTGCGCAGCGCGGACTTGCCGATCCGGATCGGCGGGTTGGAGTAGATGGTGGCGAAGCGGACGTCCTTGGGGACGTCGTCCGGCAGCGCGGCCTGGACGTTGCCCAGCCGCAGTGCCTCGGCGTTCAGCCGCACCAGTTCGAGCGCCCGCTCGTTGACGTCCACCGCCCACACCGGCAGCCGTCGGCGCCGGGTCGCCCAGGTCAGCGCGATCGGGCCGTAGCCGCAGCCGACGTCCAGGATCGGGCCGCGCACCCGCGGCTGCGGGGCGTGCTCCAGCAGGATCCGGGTGCCCGGGTCGAGTCGGCTGCGGGAGAACACCCCGGCGTCGGTGGTCAGTTCCAGGGTGACGTCCGGGAGGGAGACCGTGATCGGCCGGCGCTCGCTGGCGACCTCGGGTGCACCGGTGAAGTAGTGCGAGCCGGACATGGACTTCCCGTCGTTCGTTGCGGCCGTCGTTCGCGGGGGCCGTCGTTCGTAAGGGCCTCGGGGCCACCGGGTGGGTGCGGGCGGCCCTGGGTACGGCACCGATCGTACCCCCGGTGGCCTGCGGCGCGTTCCGCGCGGACGCGGGGCCCGTCCCCGGACTCCCGTCCGCGGGGCGGTGCCGGTGCGGGCGGCTGCTACAGCGTGCCCGGGGTCTTGCGGGTGGCCACGTTGATCCGGTTCCAGGCGTTGATGGTGAAGCAGACCGAGATCAGCTGTGCCAGCTCCGCCTCCCCGAACTGCTCGGCGGCCCGGGCGTACACCGGGTCGGGGACCCCGCCGTCGATCCGCGCGATCTCCTCGGCCAGTGCCAGTGCGGCCCGCTCGCGCTCGCTGTACACCCCGGCCGGGGCCTCGTGCCAGACCGGCAGCAGGTAGATCCGCTCGTCGGTCTCGCCGGCCTTGCGGGCGTCCTTGGCGTGCATGTCCAGGCAGTACGCGCAGCCGTTCAGCTGCGAGGTGCGCATCTGCACCAGCTCGACCAGCGCCGGGTCCAGGCCCTCACGGGCGGCGGCGTCCAGGGCGATCATCGCGCGGAACACCTTCGGGGCGGTGCGGGCGTAGTCGAGGCGGGCGGGGGCGGCGGTGGTGCCGTTCGTCGTCATGGCTACGACCCTAGGCGCGGAATGCACCCATTTCCTGGGTCATTGAGCCACCTGTTTCGTGGGTCAATTCTGCTCGAGGCAACACGCCGGAGCGGCCCCGGCGCATCGCGTCCGGGCGCCCGGCGGCGGATACTGCCAGTACCGCCACCCGTGAAGCCTCCGAACAGCGAGGACGGACGCCATGCCGCAGAATCACGAGGACTACCTGATCGACGAGGTCGTCGAAACCGTCGAACCCGACGACGAGGAAACCACCGGCGGCGAGTACGACGAGGTCGCCGAACGCCGGGCCCTCGGTGCGGACCCGGCCACCGATGTCGCGGACGCCGCCGAACAGAGCCGGGTGGTCCAGCTCGACGAGGACGACTACCGGGAGTAGGACCCGCCGTCCTACAGCGCCTTGCGGCGCTGCAGCCAGGTCATCGCCGCCCAACCCGGCAGCACCGGCAGGATCAGCGTCAGCAGCCGGAACAGCACCACCGCCACCGTCGCCCCGCCCTTCTCCATCGACGCGGTCAGCTCCAGCCCCCCGGCCAGCGCCAACTCCACCGCGCCTGCCCCGCCCGGGGTCGGCGCCGCGTTGCCCGCTGCGTTGCAAACCAGGAACACCACCGCCACCGAGGCGAAGGACGGCACCCGGCCGACCGCGCGGATGCAGCAGTACAGGCAGGCGATCAGGCAGAGCGACACCAGCAGCTGCCCGGCCACCCCGACGGCCAGCCGTCCGGGGTTGCGCAGCAGGTCCAGCAGCCGGGGCAGCACCTCGGCCGTCAACGGCCGCAGCCGCGCCGCCAGCCACCGCCGGGCCGGCCGGATCGACCACACCACCGCCAGCAGCACCGCGGCCACCGCCAGCCCGGCCACCACGGGGGGCAGCGCCTCCAGCTCCGAACCGCCCGGCCGCGCGTCCACCAGGTAGACGAAGGCCCCCAGCTGCAGCAGGTGCAGCACCAGCCCGATCAACTGCCCCACCCCGACGCTGGACAGCGCCTGCGCGGTCGGGATGTTCGCCTGCTGCAGCAACCGGGTGTTCAAGGCGATCCCGCCGACACCCCCGGGCGACACCAGCTTCACGAACGCCCCGGCCAACTGCGCCAGCACCGCGTTGCGGAAGTCCAGCCGCTCCGGCACGAACCCGACGAATCCCATCGCCGCCGCCACATGGCTCAGCCCCGCCGCCACCAGCGCCAGCACCAGCCACCACGGATCGGCGTCGGCCAGCGCCGCGACCGGATTGTCCTCCGCCGCGAAGAACTGCGGAATCAGCAGCCATCCGGCCACCACCCCGCCCACCACGGCGAGCAGGGTCCGCGGCCGCAACCGCTCCAACCGCACCGGCCGCCCGACCACCTCCGGCCGCCCCCGCACCACCTCCGCGCGGATCTCCTCCAACAATCCCCCGGACGTGTCCTCGGCGCTGCGGGGGCCCTGGGGCTGCCCGTCGGCGGCCGTGGCGGATCCGTTGCGGGACGCGGTCACCAGCGCGGGGGCCGACCTGTCGGCTCCGGCGCCCGGCTGCGCCTGGTGCGTGCTCTCGGTCGGCGCCGCGGCGCGGGGCGCGGGTACGGGGGCGTGTCCGCCGCCGCCGTGACCCGGCTGCGGCGCGGAGCCCGCTGTGCCGACTCCGGCGCCCGGCTGGGTCGCGGGTCGCAGATCGGCACGCCCCTCGGCCTCGGCCGCCGCGGTGGCCGAGGCCGTGTCCGCCTGGTCGCCTGGCCGTCCCGGCACCGCAGTGGCCGAGGCCGTGTCCTGTGCGGCGGCGGCCTTCGGCTGCGCGTGGTGTTTGAGGGCCTGGCGGGTGGTGCGGGCGAGGGCGATGGGTTGGAGGAGCGGGAGGGCGGCGGCGACCGGGTCGGGGCCGAGGACGGCGGTGGCGGTGTGGACGGAGCGGGCGGCGCCGGTGCGCAGGGCGAGGGTGGTGAGGAGCTGGGCGATGTCGCAGCGGAGCACGAGTTCGCTGGCCGCGATGTCGCCGTCGGCGAAGTCGACCAGGTGGACGGCGCCGTTGTCGTCGATCAGCACGGAGGTGGGGACCAGGGCGCGGTGGGCGATCTCGCGGCGCTGGAGGAGGGCGAGTTGGCGCCAGGTGTCGGCGAGGAGGCCGTCGGTGATCTCCTCGTCGGCGAGCTGGTCCAGGGTGCGGCCGGCCAGGTGCTCGTACGCGATGAGGGCGGTGTCGTGGCCGAGGCCGGCCGTGGCGGCGATGCGGCGGGTGCGGACGCCGGCGGCGAGGGCCGCGTAGGTGACCAGCGCCTCGTGCTCCAGCCCGGTGCGCGGGGAGCGCAGTGCACGGGGGTGCGGGGCGGTGCGCAGCCGCAGCCGGCGCCAGGCGCGCCGGACGGCGGCGGCGGTGACGGCCTGCCGGTCGAGCAGCTGGACGTCGAGTTCGGGCCACCCCTCGGCCTGCCGGATCCGGTAGCGGTCCGGCCCGACGGGGAGGGCCTCGACCGGCCGCTGCCCGCTGTCCCGCAGGGCCCGCAGCACCTCGCCGGGCCGGGGCCGGGGGTCCGGGGTGCCGACGGCGTACAGGGTGAGGTGGGCGCCGGTCCAGCCGATGAGCAGGCCGAGCAGCAGTGCGGTGGGGGTGGCGTAGCCGCCGGCCAGTCCGGCGAGGCCGGAGAGGGCGAGGACGGCCCAGGGCAGGCGCCGTTCGCGGCTGCCGGAGGCGGTCATGAAGGCGAGGACGGGCGCGAGGTAGCCGTAGACGGGTTCGGTGTGCGCGAGTACGTCGGCGGGCAGCCGCTGGGTGAGCGCGGCGACCAGTGAGGCCGGGGCGAGGTCGTCGGCCCACAGGTCGAGGACGAGGGTGGCGCCGTACGCGAGGACGGCGGCGAGCAGCCCGTCGGAGACCTGTTGGAGGGCGCGCCGCCGGTCCGGGCCGAGCAGCCGGCGGACGGCGAGTCCGACCGGCAGCAGCAGGACGGCGGCCGTGGTGAGCCCGCCGGCGAGGCCGGCCAGGGGGCGCGGCACCAGTGCGGCGGCTTCGGCGACGTCGGCGGCGAAGCCCCCGGTGGTGGCGCGGGCGTAGTCGGCGAGCAGCAGGGTGACCGCGATCGCGAGCAGGCCGGTGAGCAACCGGAGCAGGGCGACGGGCTGCCGGATCCGGCCGGTGTCGGTGAGCGGCCGCATCCGGGGCGGCCGGGCTTTGGGCCGGCTGTCTCCGGGCTGCCCGGCCCCGGGCTCCCGGGGTCCGGGCTCCGGCGTTCCAGGCTGCCGGGGTATGCCCCCACCGGTATCCGTTCGCCCGGTGGAGGAGGCACCGCCGCCGCCCCCGCCGGTGTCGTCGTTCGCTCTCCCCGTCACGATCGCCACGGGTGGCATGCTCCCATGCCACCCGTGACCCCGGAACGGGGATTCCGCGCGGCCGCTACGCCTGCCGGGTCGGCAGCACCACCTGGTGGCGCAGGTTGACGTGCCGCGGCCGGCTGACGGTGTAGGCGATCAGGTCGGCGATGTCCTCCGCGCCGAGCGCCGGGATGGCGGCGAACATGCCGCCGAGCTGTTCCCGCAGCACCGGGTTGTCGATGTGCCCGCCGAGCTCGGTGTCGGTCAGGCCGGGCTCGATCGCGCTGACCCGGACGTCGCGCGGGCCGAGTTCGCTGCGCAGGGCGGCGGACAGCTGGGTGAGCGCGGCCTTGGTGGCGCCGTACACGGCGTAGTCGGGGAAGGCGACGTGCGAGGCGATCGAGGAGACGTTGACCAGGTCGGCGGTGCGGCCGTCGGCGGCGGCCGCGGTGAGGTCCTCGGTGAAAGCGCGGACGATCCGCAGCGCGCCGGTGAGGTTGGTGTCGACCATGCGGGTCCACTCGTCGATCCGGCCGTCGGCGAGCGGGTTGGGCAGCATCACCCCGGCGTTGTTGACCACCAGGTCGATTCGGCCGTACGCGTCGTGGACGGCCTTGGCGGCGGCGTCGACCGAGGCCTGGTCGGTGATGTCGGCGGTGACGGCGAGGGCCTGCCCGCCGGCTGCGGCGATCTCGGCGGCGAGCGCCTCGATCCGGTCGGTGCGACGGGCGAGCAGCGCGACCCGGGCGCCGTCGGCGGCGAGCAGCCGGGCGGTGGCGGCGCCCATGCCGCTGGCGGCTCCGGTGACGACGGCGGTGCGGGTGGCGAGGGCGGGGTAGCTCATCGGGGGCTCCTCGGGAGGATCGGGCTGACGACGACCACTCTGGGCACGCCGCGCACGTCCACCCAGGGCCGTGCCCCTCCTGGGACAGCCCAGCCCGGGAACTCCCTTCCTGGGAAAGCCGGTACCACCCTCGCGCCGCACCCCGCGATTACGCTGCCTGCCATGGAGAACACCCTGGGGGACTTCCTCCGCTCGCGCCGGGCCCGGATCCAGCCGGAGGACGTGGGCCTGCCCTCGCACGGCCGCCGCCGGGTGCAGGGCCTGCGCCGGGAGGAGGTGGCGCAGCTCGCGGGGGTCAGCGTGGACTACTACGTCCGGCTGGAGCAGGGCCGCGGCGGCAGCGCCTCGGACGCGGTGCTGGACGCGGTGGCCCGGGTGCTGCGGCTGGACGGGACGGAGGCGGCGCACCTGCGTTCGCTGACCCGACCGCCGAAGGCCTCGGCGGCCCGGGTACGGGGCGCCCAGGAGGTCCGCCCGGGGACGCGGCTGCTGCTGGACCTGATGACCGGGGTGCCGGCCTTCGTTCTGGGTCGCCGGATGGACGTCCTGGCCTGGAACGCGCTGGGCGACGCGGTGAGCGGCTTCTCGGCCCGCCCGGACGTCGGGCCGCGCTCGGAGGCCAACCCGAACGCCGCGCCCAACCAGGCCCGGCACGTCTTCCTCGACCCGGCTGCCCGCGACCACTATCGCCAGTGGGACGCCGTCGCCTCGGAGACCGTCGCCTTTCTGCGCCGGGACGCCGGACTGCACCCCGAGGACCCGGCCCTGACCGCGCTGGTCGGCGAACTGTCGCTGCGCAGCGAGGAGTTCCGCCGGCTCTGGGCGGACCACCTGGTCCGGGACAAGAGCAGCGGCAGCAAGCAGCTGCGGCACCCGCTGGTCGGCGAACTCGACTTCGGCTACGAGACCCTGGACGTCAACGGCTCCCCGGACCAGGTCCTGGTCGTCTACACCGCCCAGCCGGACTCGCCCACCGCCCAGAAGCTGGCCCTGCTGGCCAGTTGGACGGCCGCCGACGCAACACCCGGTACGGCACCGGGCGCAGCCCCCGACACGAGGCCCGGCACGGCACCGGGCGCGGCCGCCGGGACCCCGGGCGTCTCCTGAGGCGACCCGGCCCGGGCCGTCATAGCCTTCGACCATGAGCGCCTGCGAAGACCTCGCCATGGCCCCCCGGGACATCGAGCCCCTCCCGCCCACCGACGGCTGCGCCGACTGCCTGGCCCAGGGGCGCCGGGACTGGGTGCACCTGCGGGTCTGCCTGGACTGCGGCCACATCGGCTGCTGCGACTTCTCGCCGCAGCGGCACGCCACCGCACACTTCCACGACACCTCCCACCCGGTGATCCGCTCCTATGAGCCGGGGGAGGACTGGCGCTGGTGCTTCGTCCACGAGGTCATGGGCTGACCGGGGCGGGGGCCGTCCCGGTGGCACCGGCCCACAACCCGGATAAAATCCGGACATAACGCCCGTGCGGCCCTCCGGCTCGGTATCCGTCCGGCCGTGGCCACCGAAGGGAGGCCGACGATGACCAAGCGAACCCCGGGCAGCACCGCCAAGCTCCGCCAGGGCACCCAGGACCTGCTGGAACGCCGGGGCATGGCGAGCACGCCCAGCAGCCTCGGACCGAAGCCGCACACCGCGGCCATGTCCTCCTATGGCGCCGGGTACCTCTCCGGCGACGCCTTCCGCCACGGCGGGCGCGACGCGGCGACCTCGGCGATGCACGCCGCACCGTCGATGCACGCGGAACTCAAGGGGCATCGGCACCGCGGCGCGGAGAAGCACTCCGCCCACTGACCGGCGGCGCCCGACGCCGCCCGACGGCCCCGCGGGGGCGGATGCCGCGACCCGGGCATCCGCCCCTGACGCATGATCAGGGGCGTTGTCCGGGGCGTCTCCGGGCTGTCTCCGGGCGTTCCCCGATGTCGCGCGCGGCCGCTCTCCCGAAGACTCGGTCCCGTCCGAGCCGCCGCCCCCTCCGGGCGCATCGCCGTTGGAGAGTCCCCGCATGAACGCCCCCACGCCCAGCCGTCGTTGGACCACCCTCGCGGCGGCCGGCGTGCTGCTCGCCGCCGTCACGGTCGGCGCCGCGTCCCCCGCCCTGGCCGCCGACGCCCCGCCGGCCGCCACCGCCGCCGCCACCGCGACGTCCCGACCCGGCCCGCTCGACCGGGACGCCCTCGACGCGGCCGTCCACACGCTCCCCGGCGACATCACCGGAGCCCTGGTGCGCACCGCGGGCCCGGACGCCCGCTGGCGCGGCACCTCCGGGGACGACGTCCCGGCCGACGCGAGGTTCCGGATCGGCAGCATCACCAAGGTGTTCACCGCGACGGTGATGCTCCAGCTCGTCGCCGAGGGCAAGGTCGACCTGAACGGCACCGTCCAGCAGTACCTGCCCGGTCTGCTCCCGGCCGACTACCCGCCGGTCACCGTCGGGCAGTTGCTCGACCACACCAGCGGCCTGCCCGGGGGCGGCGGCATGACCTCCGGGGACGGCAGCACGGGGTGGTTCGCCGCGCACAAGGCGGACGGGTTCACCCCCGAGCAGGTGGTGGCCGACATGCTCACCCAGCCGATGAGCTTCCCGCCCGGCACCGCCCAGCAGTACAACGGCAACAACTACTTCATCGCCGGCATGGTGATCGAGAAGGTCACCGGCGACACCTACGCGAACCAGGTGTGGCAGCGGATCACCCGCCCGCTCGGCCTGCACGCCACCTACGTCCCGGACGCCGACGACCTCGACATCCGCGGCCCGCACGCCACCGGCTACGTGGACGTCAAGGCCGCCGACGGCAGCACCGACCGGGTGGACGTCACCGAGCAGAGCCCGTACCCGTGGGCCGAGGGCGGCATGATCTCCTCCGCCGCCGACCTGGAGCACTTCTTCGGCGCCCTCTTCCGCGGCCGACTGCTGCCGCCCGCCCAGCAGGCCGAGCTGTTCGACGTCCCGGACCTGCCGAACCACCACAACAAGAGCTGCGACATCGGCCCGACCGCCGGGCACGCCTGCTTCAGCAAGGGCGGCCTGCTGCGCGCCGTCCTGCCCAACGGCACCGAGGTCTGGGGCAAGACCGGCTCCCGCCCCGGCTACACCAGCGCGGTCTTCGCCACCCGCGACCTCTCCCGCACCGTGGTGGTCAGCCTCAACCCGACCGGCATCGACGGCCAGGAGGCCCCCACCCAGTGGAAGTTGATGACCACCGGCTTCGGTTCCGGTCAGGAGTACGGCAAGCAGTGACCCGACTGTCGGTGCCGTGCGCTAGGTTCCTGTCGGCGCATCAGAACACGGCAGGACGACGGGGGCGGCCATGACCGAGGTGATCACGGAGGAGCCGGTCGAGCTCCAGTTGGAGCGGTACCGCACGGAGTTGACGGGCTACTGCTACCGCATGCTCGGCTCGGTCTTCGAGGCCGAGGACGCGGTGCAGGAGACCATGGTCCGGGCCTGGCGCGGGCACAAGGGCTTCGAGGGCCGGGCAGCGCTGCGCTCCTGGCTGTACCGAATAGCCACCAACGTCTGCCTGGACGCGTTGAACGGTCGGAGCGCCCGGGCCCGCCCGATGGACCTGGCCGGGCCGGTGACGGTGGCCACCGCGAGCGGCACCCAGCTGCCCGAGGTGACGTGGATCGGCCCCGCGCCGGACGGCCGGGTGCTCCCCGAGACGGGGGACCCGGCCGAGGTGGCCGCCCAGCGCGAGTCGGTGAAGCTGGCCTTCGTCGCCGTGCTGCAGCGCCTCGCGCCCCGGCAACGGGCGGTGCTGATCCTGCGCGAGGTGCTCGGCTGGAAGGCCGCCGAGGTGGCCGAACTGCTCGGCGTCACGGTGGCCTCGGTCAACAGCGCGCTGCAGCGGGCCCGCGCGGTGCTCGCCGCGGACGTCTCGGCCGTCCGCCCGGCCCCGGCACTGGACGCGGACCACCGCGCGCTGCTGGACCGATACGTCCGCGCCTTCGAGGCGTACGACATGGACGGCCTGGCCGCGCTGCTGCACGAGGACGTCACGCTCAACATGCCGCCGTTCGCGATGTGGCTGCAGGGGCAGGACGAGATCCGGGCCTGGATGCTGGGCCCGGGGCACGGCTGCCGGGGCTCCCGGCTGCTGCCGGTGACGGCCAACGGCGGGCCGGCCTTCGCCCAGTACCGGCCGAGCCCGGCGGGCGGGCACGAGCCGTGGGCGCTGATCGTCCTGGAGGTGTCAGAGGGGCGGATCACCGGCTTCACCAACTTCCTGGACACCGACGTGCTCTTCCCGCTCTTCGGCCTCCCGCCCCGGCTGGACGCCGAGTAGCCACGCCGGCTCCGCGAGTTCCGGTGGTGCCGCGAGTTCCGTCGGCCCCGCCGGCTCCGTCAGGGCCGCCCACTCCACGAGTTCCGCGAGGTCCAGCGGATCCGCCGCTCCCGGCAGCAGCGCCGAGAGCCCGCTGAACGCGAGCAGCTCCCGCAGCGGGCCGCCCGCGTTCAGCAGCACCAGGCCGACCCCGTGCCGGGCGGCGGCCAGCCGCAGCCGGGCGAGGGCGTCGACGACGGCCAGGTCGGGGGCGGTCAGCGCGCCCAGGTCACAGGTCAGTACGGCTTCGTCCGGTGCGGTCCTCATACCGGTTGGACCCTCGGGAGGGCGCGGACTCATCGGTCCGGGGCGGATCCGCGTCGGATCGTCCGATGGCAGAGTGGGGGCGACCGCACCCACCCTGCCCGAGGAGGAACACAGTGACGGCCGAGCCCTTGAGGTCCCGCGAGGAATGGTTGGCCTCGCTGCCCCGGATCTACGCGGCGGCGGGCTGCCTGCTGCGCGACGAGTCCGGCCGGATCCTGATCGTGAAGGCGGGGTACCGCGAGCACTGGCAGTTCCCGGGCGGGACGATCGACCTGGGCGAGGGCCCGGTCGAGTGCGCCGCGCGGGAGTTGGAGGAGGAGACCGGCATCGTGCGGGAGGCCGGCGAGCTGCTGGCCGTCTCCTGGACCCACCCCTCGGGCGAACTGGACCACCCGGCCGAGCACTTCATGTTCGACTTCGGCACCGTCCCGGACGGCACCCCCGTGACCGTCCCGGCCGGTGAGTTGGACACCTACCGCTGGGCCCCCGTCGAGGAGGCCCTGGAACTGCTCGGCCCGGCCCGTTCGGCCCGACTGCGGGCGGCGCTGGAGGCGGTCGTCGACGGCCGGGTCCGGATCGTCACCACCCACATCTCCGGGTTCTAGCGCGCGGCTGACCGGCAGCGCACGGAAATGCCCTGCCCCGGAGGGGAGTTCCGTCCGGGGCGGGGCGCCGGTTCCTCACCGCTGCCGCTCGGCCTCCGCGTCGCGGGCGGCGATGATGGCGGCGATGGCCTCCGAGATGAAGGTCTCCGCCTCGGGCTTGTCCACCTTCAGCCCGGTGAGCACACCCTGCCCGTTCTCCCACTCCAGCAGCGCGAGCAGGATGTGCTCGGTGCCGACGTAGTTGTGTCCGAGCTTGAGCGCCTCGCGGAAGGTCAGCTCCACCACCTTCTTGCCCTGGGCGCCGTACGGGATCAGCGCCGGCACCGCCTGCTCGACGGCGGCCGGCAGGACGGCGGTGGCCGCCGTCCGGACGGCCTCCGGGGTGACGCCCTGGGCGGCGAGCGCCTTGAGCCCGATGCCCTCGGGCTGGGCGAGCAGGCCGAGCAGGATGTGCTCGGGGGTGATCTCGGCGTTGACCGCCTGCCGGGCCTCCTCCTGCGAGGCCACCATGACCTTGCGGGCCCGGGGCGTGAACCGGGAGAAGCCCTGGCTGGGGTCGAGGTCGGCCAGGGTGCCCGGCTCCTTGGGGACGAAGCGCTTCTGGGCGGCCTGCTTGCTGACGCCCATGCTGCGGCCGATGTCGGTCCAGGAGGCGCCGGAGCGGCGGGCCTGGTCCACGAAGTGGCCGATCAGGTGGTCGGCGAGGTCGCCGAGGTGGTCGGCGGCGATGACCGCGTCGGAGAGCTGGTCGAGCGCGTCGACGTGGACCTTCTTGATCGCGGCGATCAGGTCGTCGAGGCGCAGCGGAGTGGTGTTGGGAACAACGGGATTCTCCATGCGTCAACCATAGGTTGTCGATCCATGATCGTCAACCATCGGTTGACGCTACCCGTGAGTAGTGTCCCTGCGGCCCGGGCCGGGCCCCGCGAGGTCCTCGGCCGGGCCTCAGGCGGCGGGCAGCAGTCGGTCCCGGACGGCGGCGATCTGGGCCGGCGTGGCCCCCGCCGCGAGCAGGTGGCCCGCCGGGTCGAGCCCGTCGAGCGTGGACTCCAGGACGGCCTCGGCGGTGGTCCCGGCCTCGACCAGCACCGCGTCGATCCGCTGGTACGGGTCCGGCAGGCCGAGCATCCCGTAGAGCGGGCGGACGTTGGGGCCGCTCAGCAGGTAGTCCTCGGCGATCGCGGCCCGGTCGACCCCGGCCAGGGCGAGCAGCAGCAGGGCGGCCAGGCCGGTGCGGTCACGGCCGGCGCCGCAGTGCACCACCAGGCCGCCGGGGCGGGCGCCCGCGATCGCGGCGATCAGCGCGACGGCGGCGTGCGGGCAGTGGTCCAGGTAGGGGCGCAGGGCCAGCGGGGTGCCGTCCAGTCGGCCGTAGGTGTCCCACCAGGCGGAGCCGGCCAGTTCGTCCAGCGGGACGCGGATCAGCTCGACGTCCTCGGGGAGCGGGAGGAGCGGCTGGTACTCCTCGGCGTCGCGCAGGTCGACCACGGTGCGGACACCGTGGTCGAGGAGGGCGTCCCAGCCCTCGCGGGTGAGGCGGTCCAGGTTGTCCGCCCGGACTACCGCCCCGCGGGCGGTCAGCCGACCGGAGGCGGTGGGCAGGCCGCCCAGGTCGCGGACGTTCAGGCAGCCGTCCCAGACGAGGGTGCGGTCCTCGGTGGTGGTCAGCGCGTTCGTCCGCATGATGGGCTCCCCGGTTCGTCGTTTCGGGGGTCCCGTTACCCCCTCGTTATAAGGACTCCCGGGGGATTCCGATGGTTCCTGACTGTTCGAATCGTCGGAACCGGCAGTTCAGGCGGTTGTCGATGTCCGGTCGTCTGGCGGTTCGGACGGCTCAGGCGGCGGTCGGGTGCTCGGCCTCGGCGCTGACCAGCTTCTCGATCGGCTCGACCGCGATCTGACCGAGCATCGAACCGCCCACGATCGCGCCGATCAGGAACACGGTGGACAGCCAGGCCATGGTCGAGACCGGCAGGGTGAAGGCGCCGACCACCCGGGCCACGCACTCGGCCAGCAGCGCGGTGCCCCAGATCCCGGCGAACACCCGCTCGTGGCGACGGAACGCCCGCGAGGCGGCCGCCCGGCCCTCGACCAGTCGCTGCCAGGCGCCGGCGCGCTCCCGGTTCCCCTTGGTGACGAACGGCATCAGCATCGGGGTCATCACCGGCCGGCCGACCAGGGCCGAGACCAGGATCGCCAGCGCCACGGTGCCGCTCAGCCCGCCGTCCTTGGCGATCATCATGCGGGCGTCGCCGGTGACGAAGGTGAGCGCCAGGCCCGCCAGGTTGACCACCAGCATCAGAGTGGCCCACAGGTTGAGCTTGCGCTCGCTCAGCAGCCCGAGAACGGTCCGGCCGGCCGGGAAGGCGCTGCTCCAGGCCAGCGCGGCGAACTCGCTCAGACCGCAGACCGAGTGCAGTACGTAGTAGCCGGCCAGCGGGGCGGCCACGTCGAGGGCGAGCGGGCGGAGCCCGGAGAGCAGCGGGTTCGGCGCCTTGGTGTGCGCGGCGCCCTGGGCCGGAGAGGTGGCGGGGGCGGTGGTGTCGGCGGCGCTGACGGTCTGGCTGCTCATGGTGGGTTCCTCCCCGACTGGTGGCCGCGGGCTCCGGCCCGCGTCGTGCCTCCAGTCTTTCCGGCCGACCCCCCGTCAGAGCAGTGCCGTCCGTTGCCTGATCCGCATGACAGTTGTCACGGTGCGCCCCGTGACACACCCTCCGACCTGCACGTTCCCAGGGGGCGACGTACGGCTCGCGGCCCAGCGCGTCCAGGGGCGGACGGCGGCGACGGCGTCGTCCGGGTCGAGCGGCACCCGGCGGGTGCCGTCCGGCGGGCTGAAGGTCCGGCGCCGACCCGTTCGCCCGGATGGCGCATGATGTGGCGGGTGCAGAGTGCAGAACGCCCCGGAGCGGGCACCGGCAGCCCCCTCGGCCGGTCCGGACCAGTCCCTCCCGCCGGCCCACCGCGGGGCCCGGCCCCCGCTCCCCCCGACCTGACCGAGGCGGTCCGCGCCGCCCAGGACGGGGACGAGGAGGCGTTCCGGCTGCTGTTCCGGACCGTCCAGCCGGGTCTGCTGCGCTACCTGCGGGTGCTGGTCGGCGGACGGCCCGAGGACATGCAGGACGCCGAGGACATCGCCTCCGAGGCCTGGCTGCAGATCGCCCGCGACCTGCGCGGCTTCTCCGGCGACGGGGAAGGCTTCCGCGGCTGGGCCGCCACCATCGCCCGCAACCGCGCCATGGACCACCTGCGCGCCCGGCGCCGCCGCCCGGTCGCCGACCTGCCCTTCGAGTACCTGGTCGAGCTCGCGGCCGGGGACGACACCGCGGGCGCCGCGCTGACCACCGTCGGCACCGCCGACGCGCTGGCGCTGATCTCCCGGCTGCCGCGCGACCAGGCCGAGGCGGTGCTGCTGAGAGTGGTCATGGAGCTGGACGCCGAGAGCGCCGCCCAGGTGCTCGGCAAGCGGGCCGGCAGCGTCCGGATGGCCGCCCACCGGGGGCTGCGGCGGCTGGCCAAGCTGCTGGAGCAGCCGTTCGCCTCCGGGGCCGGCATCCCGGCTGCCCGCCGGGTCGAACCGGGGGCCGGAAAGCAGCCGTCGGGCCCGGTGAAGGAGTCCGCGGGGGAGTCCGCGAAGGAACCCGCGAAGAGATTCGCGAAAAAAAGTTCTCCGCAGGGTGTGACAGAACGCCGGGCCGCGACGCTGAAGGACATGAGATGAGCACCAACCGATCCCGTCGGATCGACCGTGATACCGCCGAGCAACTGCTCGGCGGTGCCGTGGGCGGCCCGTCGGCCGGGCAGGACGCCTCGCTCACCGGACCGGACGGTCCCGGGCACGTCGCCCGGGTGCTGGCCGCGGCCGCCGCCCCGGCGACGGCGGCGGAACTGGCCGGGGAGGAGGCCGCACTGGCCGCGTTCCGGGAGGCGAGTCTCACGCCCGACCCCGTAGTGACCCCCGTCCGGAGACGATCGATGGCAACCGCCGCGCTGGCCAGGGCCTTCAGCACGAAGGCCGCTGCCGCCGTGCTCGGAGCCACCGCGCTGTGCGGGGTCGCGGTCGCCGCCGGCACCGGCAACCTGCCGTCCCCCCTGAGCGGCGGCCCGTCCGAGCCGGAGCACACGGTGGGCGTCCCGACCGGTTCGACCGGCACCCCGTCGGGCGCGTCCGCCTCCGGTACGGCCGGCACGGGCTCCGCCTCCTCGACCCCGTCCGGGTCCGCCAGGCCGTCCGTCGGCGCCTCCGGCGGGCCGCAGGCGGCCGTCCCCTCCGACACCGCCGCGCCCGGCACCCCCACGGCCGACGGACACGGCGCCCGACCCGTCCTGCCGTCCGCGATGGTCCCGCTCTGCCAGGGCTTCGCGGACCGGACGGGCAAGGGCGAGCGCCCGCACCAGCTGGCCGCCGACCCGTTCTTCGCCCAGCTGATCGCGGCGGCCGGCGGGGCGGACCACGTGACGGACTACTGCAACGGGGACCTCGGCCAGCCGGGCGGCGACCACCAGGGCGCCACCGGACAGCCGGGCACCCCCGGCCGTACCGACCCCGGTACGGGCAACGGCAACGGCAACGGCTCCGGGACCGACGGCAGGAACGGCGCGGACCCCGGCAAGGCCAACGCCAACGGCGGCGGCACCAACGGCCAGGACAGCGGCGGTAGCGGCGCCAAACCCGGCAAGGGCGGCGTGACCGTCCCGACCCCACCGGCCGCACCCACCCCGCCGGACATCCGTCCGAGCAGAACCGTCCCCTCCGAGGACGACCAGTCGGCCCGGAGATGACCCCCAGAACTCCGGGTGGGCGGCGAGCGACTCCCCCCGGGCTCGTCGCCCACCCGGACTGAACCACCCGCACCACCCGCACCACCCGCAGGACGCACAACCACCCGAAGACCCCGGGTGGCCGGTCGGCTCCCCCGTGCCCGCCGTCCACCCGGCCGGCCCCGGCCGGCCCGGCAGGCGCTCACCCCGGATGCGCCCCCGGCCCGGCGGGCCCGGAACGTGCGGCCCGCCCGCCCGCAGTCAGGGCGGGCCGCACCCCCGCGCCGGCGGGGGGGGGGCCGCTGCCCGGTGCCCCGGGCGCCCCCCCCCGTGCGCCACACCCCCCCCCCCCCCCCCCCCCCGCCGGGGGGGGGGGGGGCCCCCCCCCCCCCCCCCCCCCCCCCCCACCCCCGGTGCGAAGCCCCTCCGGGGCCCTCAGCGGTCCCTGCCCACCCGCGCCCGTCCTCCCGAGGGCCACCCCCACAACATCCCCCCGTCCCGCCCGGAACCCCGCCCCGGCCCCCGACCATCCCCAACGACGAGGCGGCTATCGTGCACAGGTGCACGACGCGGCCCGGAACCCCGGGCGCCGCACGTGAGGGGAGTTGCAGGTGATCGGACGGGCGCTGAACGGGCGTTACGAACTCGTCGAGATACTCGGCGTCGGCGGCATGGCCACCGTTTGGCGCGGCGTCGACCACGTGCTGGGCCGCCAGGTGGCCGTCAAGGTCCTCAACGGGGGCCTGGCGGACGATCCCCGCTTCGCCGAGCGCTTCAGCCGGGAGGCCCAGCACGCCGCGATGCTGGTGCACCCGAGGATCGTCATGGTCTTCGACTCCGGCGTGGACCAGGGCACCCCGTTCATCGTCATGGAGCTGGTCCAGGGCCGTTCGCTGGCCGCCGTCCTGGCCCAGCAGCCGCAGCTGCCGGTGGAGCGGGCGGTGGGGATCGCGGCGGCGGTCTGCGAGGCGCTGACGGTGGCGCACGCGGCCGAGCTGGTGCACCGGGACATCAAGCCCGGGAACATCATGATCACCGACGACGGCGGCGTGAAGGTCGTGGACTTCGGCATCGCCAGAGCGGGCTCCTCCAACAACCTGACCCAGACCGCGAGCGTGCTCGGTACAGCCGCCTACCTCTCGCCCGAGCAGGCCACCGCCTCCGCCCTGGACGGCCGCACCGACCTGTACGCGGTCGGCTGCGTGCTGACCGAGATGCTCACCGGTGAGACCCCGTTCACCGCCGAGACCCCGGTGGCGATCGCCTTCAAGCACGTCAGCGAGCAGCCCCTGCCCCCGTCCGTACGGCGCCCCGGTCTGCCGCCGGCCCTGGACGCGGCCGTGCTGCGCCTGCTCGCCAAGAACCCGGCGGAGCGACCCGCCGACGCCGCCGCGGCGCGTGCCGAGCTGCTGGGCACCGTCCCGGGCCTGGCCGTCGGCGACCCGACGGCGGAGCTGCTCGCCACCACCGCAGCCGCCACCCAGCTGCTCCCACCGGTCGCCCCGCAGCACCCGAACCAGCAGCACACCACCCTGCTGCCGCCCCACCTGCCTCACTCGTCCCAGCCGCCCCGTCCCGCAGCCGCCGCCACCTCGGTGATGGCCCCGATCCCGACCGCGCCACCCGTGCCCGCCGCCCCGTCGGCCCCCGCCCGGAGCCGCCGCAGCAAGCCCCTGGTCCTCGGCGCCCTCGGCATCGCGGGCCTGGCCGGGGTCGCCGCCCTGGCCCTCACCGCCTTCGACGAGCCGGCCGGCACCGCCGCCGCCACCAAGGCGCACCCCGCCGCCACCGCACCCAGCAGCGCGGCGGCCGGGACCCCGACGCCGACGACGCCCCCCGGCGCCGCCCCCACCACGGCCGCGGGTCTCCCCGCCCCCACCCAGGCCGTCCCGCGCAACCAGCCCGCCGCGCTGCAGCTCCAGTCGTTCCGTCAGGCCGTCGCCCAGGCGCAGATCACCAAGGAGCGCGACCGCCAGACGGAGCTGCTGCAGATCCTCGACGACGCCGCCGCCCGCCTCAACGAGGGCAACCCCGACGACGCCGCCCAGGAGCTCAAGGGCGCCCAGAAAGTGATCAAGGACCTGGGCAAGAAGCACGCCGTCGACGCCCCCACCTACGCCAACTGGAACGCCCGCCTCTCGGCTCTCTTCGCCACCCTCCACGCCACCGCAGGCGACCCGCAGGACGACTGACGCCGCGCCCGGGCGGCCCCGTGCCGGCGATCGGTTCCCGCGTCCCGGGTGTCTCCGACCTGCCGCGCGCGGTCGCCCCCGGACAAGCGTCGAGCCCCTGGTGGGGATCCACCAGGGGCTCGACGGGAGCTTGTGCGACTCAGGCGGTCGTCTCGGGGCGCGTCGCCTCGGTGGCCTTGGTCACGTTGGTCGGCGTGACGGCCGGACGGTCGGCGGGCTGCTGCGGGGCGGCCGTGCTCTGGGCGGTGCCGGCCTCCGCCGAGGGGTCCTCCTCGCGCATCGCCTTCGTCTCCGCCTTCAGGATGCGCATCGACTTGCCGAGGCCGCGCGCCATCTCCGGCAGCTTCTTCGACCCGAACAGCAGGATGACGACCGCCAGCACCACGAAGATGTGCCAGGGCTCAAGACCGTTCCGCAGCATCCCTGGCCACCGGTCCCTTCTTGTCTAGAGTCACGGGGGGCGCTAGCGCCCATGCTCGCCAGTATGCCTGGACCTGACGGCGAACGGATACACCGGCCGGGAAACGCTGGCCAAAAACCGGGTGCCGTTCAAGCGGATCATGGGTGTGGGCGGTCGTGTCCCGGGCGGTTCGGTGTGCCGGCTCACATCCGTACCGGCGCCGGTGCGATCAGTAGACGAACGGCACCAGCCGCTTCGAGACCGTACGGTACTGCGCGTACGCCGGGCCGAAGGCCGACAACAGCAGCCGCTCCTCGGCGGCGATCCGCCAACCGTACGCGCCGAGCAGCAGTGTGACGACCACCAGGGCCGCCGCCCAGCCCGCCGTACCGAGCGCGTAGCCGCCCCAGACCAGCAGGCTGCCGGCGTAGCCGGGGTGTCGGATCAACCGGTACGGGCCGGTGCGGACGACGTGCTGGGTGTCCACGGTGCGCAGGGTACGGGTGTAGTAGCGGCCCAGGGTGCGCATGCCCCAGGCCCGCAGCGCCAGCCCGGCGGCGATCAGGGCGACCCCGAACCAGCCTGCCCAGGTGGGCAGTTCGCCGATCGAGGCGCGGCTGAACAGCACCACGACCAGGGCCGACGCGAGGTAGCAGCCGATCAGCAGCCGGGTCGAGCCGCGGTCGCGGTCGTCCGCGCGCCAGCTACCGGTGGCGGCGTCCTCGCGGCGGCGCAGCAACAGCTCGTAGCCGATCCAGCAGGCGAGGCCGAGCACGGAGAGGAGGGACGGCAGGGACATGAAGGCTCCTGACGGTCGTGGTCACCCCTTCACGGTCCTCCGGCCGGCCCGCCACGGCACGCACCCGGGGGTGGAAGCTCCGGCGTCCACCCCCGGGTGGACGGTCATCGGCCGGTCACCGCGGGCGCCGCGCCAACAGGTAGCCACGCCGGGTGGGCGCCTCCTCGGGCAGGCCCTCCCGCTCCAGTCGCGCCTCGACGGCGAACCCGGCCTCGGCGAGGCGGGCGGCGACGGCGTCGGTCCCCCGGAAGTGGAAGTCCACGTCGACCCGGTGACCCCACCACTCCTCCATCCGCCGCACCTCGTCGCCCAGGTGGAAGGAGACCAGCAGCACCCCGCCGGGCCGCAGCACCCGCCACATCTCGACGAAGGCGGGCAGCAGCTCCTCCGGCTCCAGGTGGATCACCGAGTACAGCGCCACCGCGGCCGCGAACTCCCCGTCGGCGGCCGGCAGCGCCAGCAGGTCGCCGGTGCGGAACTCCGCCTTCGGCTGCTCCCGCCGGGCCAGCTCGACCATCCGGGGCGACAGGTCGACGCCCACCACCCCGGCCCCCTGCTCGGCCAGCCACCCCGCCACGTGCCCCGGCCCGCATCCCAGGTCGGCGACCACCCCGCCGGCCGCCTCCTCCACGACCACCCCGAGCAGTGCCCGGTCCACCACCTTGTACGCCAGCTCGCCCCCGATCCGCCCCAGGTACTCCTCCGCCACCGCGTCGTAACTCCCGCGCACCCGCCCGTGACCAGTCGCCATGACCCCACCCTGACACGCCCACCCACCCCGGCGCCGGGCCTTTCCCCACCCGCCTCCGAGGCGATCCCGAGCCCGCCCGCCGCCCCGGCCCTCTCCTCACCCCTGCGCCTGCGCCGCAGGGGTGAGGTTGCCCCCGGATGGCGGAGAGCCCCCGCCCGGGATGGGCGGGGGCTCTCGATGACTCGCGTGGGCCGGGGCCGTCGGGTGGGTCAGGCGGCAACCGCCTCGGGGGCGGGGGCCGGGGTGGCGGCCGGGAGGTGGCGGAGGAGGCGGTGGGCGAGGAGGGCGGCGCCGAGCGCGAAGAGGAGACCGACGACGGCGGCGACGTGCAGGCCGTCGGTGAAGGCGTTGCGGGCGGTCTCCAGCAGGTCCGTGCCGAGCTGTCCGGGCAGGTGGGCCGCGACGGCGACCGCGCCGCCGAGGGTGTCCCGGGCCGTGTCGGCGGCCTGGCCGCCGACGCCCGTCGGGAGGGCGCCGTCCAGCTGGTGGCGGTAGACCGCGGCGCCCGCCGCGCCGAGCAGGGCGATGCCGAGCGAGCTGCCGAGTTCGACGGCGGTCTCGGAGGTGGCGGAGGCGGCGCCGGCCTGCTCGACGGGAGCGGCGGAGACGACCATCTCGGCGGTCATCGTCATGGTCCCGACCGTGCCCGCGGCCAGCACGCCCGCCGCGGTGAGGATCAGCGCCAGCGGCGAGTGCGCGCCGACCTGGGTCATCATCGCGAACCCGGCCGCGCCGACCAGGAAGCCGCCGCCCATCAGCGCCGCCGGGCGGACCTTGCCGGCCAGCGCGGAGCTGATCCCGATCGCCGCGCCGACGCCGACGCTCGGCACCAGTGACCAGAGCGAGGCGGTGAACGGGCTCATGCCCTTGACCAGTTGCAGGTACTGCGAGGTGAAGAGGGCGAAGCCCATCATCGCGAACATCGCGAGGGTGTTGACGCTGATCGCCCCGCTGAAGGTGCGGATCCGGAACAGGCTCAGGTCGATCAGCGGGCTGGCGGCGGTGCGCTGGCGCCGGACGAACGCGGCGGCGATCAGCAGCCCGGCGACGACGGCGAGCGCGGGCGGCAGGCTCCAGCCGTCCACGGCGAGGGTCTTGATCCCGTAGACCAGCGGCAGGATCGCGGCGAGGGAGAGCACGGCGCCGGGCAGGTCGAAGCGGCCGGTGCGGGCGGCGGTGCGGTACTCGGGGAGCAGGACGGGTGCGGTCAGCAGGACCAGGACCATGACCGGGACGGCGAGCAGGAAGGCCGAGCCCCACCAGAAGTGGTCGAGCAGCAGGCCGCCCGCGACCGGGCCGAGGGTGGCTCCGGCGGTGAGCATGCCGCCCCAGGCGCCGAGGGCGATCTGCCGCTGCTTGGGGTCGTGGAACATGTTGCGGATCAGCGCGAGGGTCGAGGGCATCACGGTGGCCCCGGCGGCGCCGAGCACGGCGCGGGCGGCGATCAGCTGTTCGGCGCTGCCGGACCAGGCGGCCAGCAGCGAGGCGCCGGTGAAGCCGGCGGCGCCGATCACCAGCAGCCGGCGGCGGCCGATCCGGTCGCCCAGCGCGCCCATCGTGATGAGCAGCCCGGCCAGCAGGAACGAGTACATGTCCATGATCCACAGCTGCTGGGTGCCGCTGGGCGCCAGCGTGGTGGAGATGTACGGGACGGCGAAGAACAGCACGCCCATGTCCATGGACAGGACGAGCGTGGGGAGCAGGAGGACGGCCAGGCCGATCCATTCGCGGCGGCCTGCGCGGCCGGTGGTTGCGGTCATGGGGAAGATGGTACGGACGTGCCAGACGCTTGTCTAGTACGTATGTGTAAATCGATTGTCCTAGACGTGCGTGCAAGACATCTGTGCAGTCCTTCCGTAGGATCAAGGGCATGGGAAACCGCGAAGACCTGATGGCCGGCGCCAAGCGCTGCCTGTACGAGAAGGGCTACGGGCGCACCACGGCCCGCGACATCGCGAGCGCCTCGGGCGTCAGCCTGGCCGCGATCGGCTACCACTTCGGCTCGAAGGACGCCCTGCTCAACGCCGCGATGATCGAGGCGATCGGTGAACTGGGGCAGGCCCTGGGGGCGGTGGTCGTCGCCGCCAACCAGAGCTCCGGCGACCCGGAGGAACGCTTCGCCGCCGCCTGGGAGGGGCTCAAGGGCGTCTTCGCCGAGCACCGCGGGCTCTGGGCGGCCCAGTTCGAGGCGCTCGCCCAGGCCGGTCACGAGCCTGAGCTCGCGCAGGCCCTCGCGGAGGCACAGAAGGAGGGGCGGCTCGGGCTCGCCGCGCTGTTCCAGGGGTTGCCCGAGGTGCCGGACACCGAGGAGGAGCTCGCCCGCGGCGCCTTCTACCAGATCCTGCTGGCCGGGTACGTCGCCCAGTGGCTGGCCGCGCCCGAACTGGTACCCAGCGGGCAGGAGTTCCTGCGCGGGCTGCGGCTGGTCAGCGGCAGCGTACTGGGCACCACCGCGGGCTGACGGCGGCCGCCGTCACGCGGTGACGGCCGTCAGCAGCACCACCGAGTCGACGTGGGCGAGCAGCCCGTGCCGCTCCTGCGGGACGGGTTCCAGCTCGCCGACGGACAGTTCCGTCCGCCGCCCGGCGATGGTCAGCGAGACCCGGCCGCGCAGCACCTGGACGCTTCCGGCGGTGGGCGGGGTGTGCTCGTCCAGCGCGGTGCCGGCGGTCAGCGCGATCACGGTCTGCCGCAGCACGCCGTCGTGCAGCACCAGGTGGGCGCTGCGGCCGTGCGGGCTCTCGGCCGCCAGGGCCGCGTGCTCCACGGCGAGCTGTTCGAGATCGGGCATCGCTCCTCCTCACCCCGTGCCCAGGGTCGCGGACGCGCTGTCGAAGCGCACCCGGAGGGGCCCGGAGCGGGTCGCCCGAGGTGCAGCCCCCGCCGACTGCCCCCATCGTGGAGGCATGGCGACCAACGAGAGAATCCTGAGCGGGGTCCAGGTCAGCCGCTCGATGCTGGCCGGCGGCCTGGTGCTCACGGGCATCGGCTCGATGCTCGGCGCGGCCGGGGCGGCGATGGTGTGCGCGGCGCTGCTCACCGCCGGCCGCAACTGGGTGCGCAGCCTGGAGACCCCGCCGACCGCACTCGCCCAGCGGGCCCTGCGCGAGGCCAGGGTGGCCTCCGCGGCCGGCTGGGAGGCCTGGCGCGCGGAGCACGGCTCGCCCAACTGAGCCGGCTCGCCCAGCTGGGCCTGCTCGCCAAGCCGGGCGCGTCCGCCCGTACGGGACGGGCGCGGCGGGCCGTCATGGGGGTACGGCCCGCCGCAGCTTGGAAATCCTCCAGTGCTCCTGCAGCGCGCCTACAGTCCCAGCGACTTGGCGACGATGCTGCGCATGACCTCGCTGGTGCCGCCGTAGATCCGGAACACCCGGTTGTCGGTGTAGAGCCGGGCGATCGGGTACTCCAGGATGTAGCCGTAACCGCCGTGCAGCTGAAGGCACTTGTCGATGACCACGGAGGCCGACTCGGTGCAGAACAGCTTCGCGGCGGCCGCGTCCGCGACGCTCAACTCGCCGTTCTGGTACAGCTCCAGCGCGCGGTCCACCATCGACTGCTGCGCCATCACCTGGGACTCGCAGTCGGCCAGGGTGAACTTGGTGTTCTGGAACTCGGCCACCGCCTTGCCGAACACCTTGCGCTCCTTGACGTACTGCACCGCGAACCGCACCGCCGCCGCGGCCGACGCGTACGCGCTGACGGCGATCGCGAGGCGTTCCTGCACCAGGTTGTGGGTCAGGTAGGAGAAGGCCCTGCCCTCCTCGCCGAGCAGGTTCTCCACCGGCACCTTGACGTCGCTGAACGCCAGCTCGGCGGTGTCCGAGGTGCGCAGGCCGATCTTCTGCAGCTTGCGGCCGACGGTGTAGCCCGGCGACGTGGTGTCCACGCACAGGATGGACAGGCCGGCCCGGCGGTTCTCCGGGTCGTACGGCGAGGTGCGGCAGACCACCAGGACCAGGTCGGCCAGCACGCCGCCGGTGATGAAGGTCTTGGCGCCGTTCAGGACGTAGTGGGTGCCGTCCTCGGAGAGCCGCGCGGTGGTGGTGATGCCCGCGAGGTCGGAGCCGGCGCCCGGCTCGGTCATCGCGATCGCGGTCATGATGTCGCCGGAGACGAAGCCGGGCAGCCAGCGCCGCTTCTGCTCCTCGTTCGCGTACTCCAGCAGGTACGGCAGCACCAGCCCGGTGTGCACGCCGGAGGAGCCGAAGCTCACGCCCGCCCGGGCGGTCTCCTCGGCGGTCACCGCCTGGTACTTGAATCCGCTCTCGCCCGCGCCGCCGTACTCCTCCGGCACCTCGATGCCGTAGATGCCGAGTTCGCCGAGCTGGCGGTAGAAGTCGCGCGGCGGGTGGCCGTCGGTCTCCCAGCTCTCGTAGACCGGGACGACCTCGTTGGCGATGAAGTCCCGGATGGTCTCCCGGAAGGCCTCGTGGTCCTCGTTGAACACGGTGCGGCGCACGGCGGCGCTCCCTTCGACGGTGCCGGCCGGAGTACCGGCCACGGCGGAACGGCCCAGGTGGTGGCCCGACAAGTTAATCCCGGGTAGCTTCGACTGTCCAGAGTTGTCCGGCCCGGGATTCCGGGCGGACAGGGGCGGCAAGTGAATCCTTGCTAGCCTTTGGACGGCGTTCAAAGAAGCCCCCGGAGGAGGTGCGTCATGGTGGTCCGACGGCCGCCCGGTCGGCGCGCCCAGATCCTCGCGGTGGCCGCCGACCGCTTCCACCGCAGCGGCTACCACCAGGTCTCGATGACCGAGGTCGCCGCCGGGGTCGGCATCACCGCGCCCGCGCTCTACCGGCACTTCCGCGGCAAGCCCGAACTGCTGGACCGGGCCGTCCGGTTGGGCCTGGACGCGCTTGCCGACGGCCTGCGCGCGGCCGCCACCACCGCCGAACTCGGTGCCGTGCTGGCCGCCGTGGCGGTCGGCCACCGCCCGCTCGGCACCCTGGTGCAGCGCGACGCCCGACTGCTGCCGCCGGCCCGCCGGGCGGCGCTGCGGCGCGAACTCCGTGCCGACGCCGCCCTGATGACCGCCGTGCTGCGCGCCGAGCGGCCCGAACTGGCCGAGGCGGACGCCGAGTTGCTCTGCTGGTCGGCGCTCTCGGCCTGCTCCGGGCTGTCCTACCAGTCGGCCGCACCGCAGCCCCGTCGGGCCGAGGCGCTGCTGCGCGGGATGGTCGCGGCCGTCCTCACGGTGTCCCTGGACGGTACGGCCGCCGCCCCCGAGACGGCCCCCGCGGCCGCCTCCGCCCCGGTCCCCGCACCCGCACCCGCATCCGCGCCGGAGGCCAGGCCGCGGGCGCGCCGGGAGGAACTGCTCGCGGCGGCCGTCCGGCTGTTCCACCAGCGCGGCTTCGACAACGTCAGCACCGACCAACTCGGCGCCGCCGTCGGCATATCCGGCCCCAGCGTGTACCGGCACTTCGACAGCAAGGCGCAGCTGCTCGCCGCCTCCCTGGTGGGCAGCCGCGAGCGGCTCCGGCACGAGGTGGACGGCGCGATCGCGGCCGCCGCCGGACCGGAGGCGGCGCTGACGGCCGGGCTCGGCGCGTACGTCGACTTCGCGCTGCGCAACGGCGACTACCTGGGCGCGATGCTCAGCGAGACCGAGCGGCTGGCCCCGCCGGACCGCCGGGCCGCGGTGGACTTCCGGCGGGACTTCCTGCGCACCTGGGTCGAGCTGCTGCGGCAGGTGAGCCCCACGGTCGACGCGGTGGACGCCCGGATCCGGGTGCACGCGCTGTTCGCGCTGGTCAACGACGGGGTGCGGAACCGTCCGCACAGCACCCGGCCGGACCTCGGGGACTGTCTGCTGCGGCTCGGCCGGGCGGTGCTGGGACTGTCCTGACCCGCCGGGGCCGACCCGGCGCGGCCGGTGCCGACCCGGCGCACGGGTCGGGCCGGGCACCCACCCCGTCGGCGCGGGGCGGGCACCCGGCCCGTTCGGGGCCGGCCGGCCTAGTGGAGGACGTGCGGGTAGTGGACCCGGGCGTCGAAGTTCCCGTTGCCCTGCACGGCGCCGATGTTCCCGCCGTTGCCGGCCACGACGAGGCCGTTGTTCTGGTTGCTCGCACCGGAACCGGTGGCCGTCTGCTGGGTGTTGACCACGTTGCCGTGGACGCTGCCGATGACGTTGCCGGAGCCGACGTTGCTCACGACGCTGCCGTTGGAGTGGTCGATCGCGCCGACACCGTTGTCGGCGTGCGCGGTGGCGGCGCCGACGCCGACGAGGAGGAAGGCCCCGAGGGCGGTGACGGCGGCGGCTGCGCGAATACGGGACACGCTGGTCTCCCTGAGCTGGAAGTGCGAGAGTGGCGCGCTCCGGAGTGGCCGCTCCGTGGCGCCGTTGCCTGGCGTCGCGCGATCAGCATCCCCCGGCGACGTGGACAAACTCCACCAAACGGGTGGCACTTCCCTCGATGGTGGGGGATCGGTCAATTCGGAGTTGACCGTCATGCGTCATCGACTCGTCGTCCGTCATTCCGTGACTCGTCGTCCGTCATTCCGTCAGGAGGAAAGAAATGGTCGGCGGATTGTCGCACTGGCACACTGGGGACCCATGTCTGAAGGTGCCCCGACCGAGCCCACCCCCGCCGAGGACCTGCGCACCACCGAGGTCGATCTCGGCGGCCTGGTGAACGTCCTCGCCACCCACCTCTACTCCACCCCGCTGGTCGCCCTGCGCGAACTCGTCCAGAACGCCCACGACTCGCACACCCGCCGGTTCCTGGAGGACCCGGACGGCGACCACCGTCCGCTGATCCGGGTGCGTGCCGACGCCACCCGGCGGACCGTCGCCATCGAGGACACCGGGGCCGGCCTCACCGAGCCCGAGATCCACTCCTACCTCGCCACCGTCGGCACCGGCTACACCCGGATGCTGCGCGAACTGACCGGCAACCAGGAGCTGATCGGCGCCTTCGGCCTGGGCTTCCTGTCCGCCTTCTCGGTCGCCGACGAGGTCACCGTCACCACCACCTCGCACCGCGAGCCGCGGCTCGGCCACCGCTACCGCAGCCGCGGCGGCGAGCAGTACCAGGTCGAGCCGGTCCCCGCCCGGCCGCAGCCGGGCACCGTGGTCGAGCTGGCGCTCAAGGCCGGGCACGCCCACCTCGCCGACGAACACGCGCTGCGCGAAGTCCTGGGCCGCTACTGCGTGCTGCTGCCGATACCGGTCTACGTCGGCGACGACACCGAGCCCGTCAACTCCGTCCAGGTGCCCTGGCGGCAGAACCTCGACGGTGACCAGCACGCCGCGCGGATGCGCTTCGCCACCGCCTTCGGCCGCCGGTTCGAGCCGCTCACCGCCTTCCCCGTGCAGCCCGTCCGGGAAGAAGGGGCCGCCGAGGGCGGCACCGACGCGATCGGCCTGCTCTGGGTCCAGGACGGCGGCACCTACGGCAGCAGCGACAACCGCGACCTCGCCGTCTACCTGCGCGGCATGCTGCTCGCCGAGGACGCCCGCGACCTGCTGCCCAGCTGGGCCGGGTTCATCGGCGGCGTGGTCGAGTCCAGCCGGCTCACCCCCACCGCCAGCCGCGAGGACCTCCAGCGCGACGAGCACTACCGCGCGCTGCAGAAGGCCCTCGCCGACGCCATCGTGGACGGCCTGTACGAGACGGCCCGGCTGCGGCCCGCCGCCTGGCGCCGTATCCTCACCCGGCACGGCCAGGACCTGCTCGGCGCCGCGCTCTGCGACGAGCGGCTGTTCACCCTGCTCGCCGACGACGTCCCGGTGCCCACCTCGCAGGGCGACCTCACCGCCGGCGGCCTGCGCGCGGCCGGCGGCGGAGCGGTGCACGTCGCGCTCGGCAGCGGCGGCGGCTTCGAGGAGATGCTCTACCGGGCGATGCAGGTGCCGATCGCCCGCGGCGACCGCTACGCCGTCCTGCCGTTCCTGCGCCGCTACGCCCAGCTGCGCGGCTGTCGGCTGGTCGAGCTGGGCAGCGAGCGGGGCAACCGCGAACTCTTCCGCGACCCGGAGCGCCCCCTGCCACCCGAGGAGTCGGCCTGGCTGGCCGGCGCGCTCGCCGAGCCGGGCGAGCAGTTGGTCCCGGCCCGCTTCGACCCGCCCGGCCTGCCGCTGGTCCTGGTGCCGGACCGTGAGGCCGAGCTGAAGGCCCGGATCGAGGACGACCAGGCCGACGCCCGGATCCCGTCCGCCGCGCTGCGGCTGGCCCGGGCGTTCACCGCCCGCACCGACGGCGGGGCCAAGGCCCGGCTCTACCTCAACCTGGCCTGCCCGGCCGTCCAGGACCTGCTCACCGCCTACCGCACCGGGCACACCGGCAGCGCCACCGCGGCCGGGCTGCTCCGCTCGCTCAAGGTGATCATGGCCTCCGCCTCGGCCGGCCCCGCCGAGGGGGACCTCGGCGCCGCGCTGGCCGGCATCGGCACCGCGGTCTCCGCACTGACCGCCGCCGTCCCGGCCGGCCTGCCGTCCGTCCCGGACAGCCCCGGGGCGCTCTCGGGCGAGGCGTGACGGGCGTGGCCGACGGATTGTCAGTGGCCTGCGGTAGACAACTGATCAGCACGACGTACGGGGAGCGCGCATGACGACCGACATCTGGGCCTGGGTCCACGACACCCACCGCCAGCTCGCCGAGGCCGGCCACCGGCGGCTGGCCGACGCCATCTACGAGCTCCCCGGCCACGCCAACGAGGGCCGCAACGAGCAGCTGGACGCGGTCTACCCGGAGGCGGTGGCCGCCGCCCGGGCGCTCGGCCTGCCCTGGGTCGAGGTCTACCTGCGGCACTGGCGGATGCAGAACCTGCTGAACAAGCGCCACCAGGGCGAGCAGGCCCTGCCCGAGGCGGTCGAGCTGCTGGAGTTCGCCCACCGCGAGGAGACGGCCGGCTGCCCGCAGTCGGTCTGCGTGGTGCAGGACTTCGCGATCTGCCACGCCCGGGTCGACGGCCCCGGCTACGTGCCGCAGCGGCTGGAGGTGCTCGCCGAGACGCTGGAGCGGATCGAGCCCGCCCGCGCCTGCTTCGACTGCCTCTCCCGCGAGTACGCCGACACGCTGGATGACGACGGCCGCCCGGCCGAGGCGCTCAGCCACCTGGACACCGCGGCCGCCCGAATACAGGCCGCCGGCGAGCGCCTCTCGCTGCACTTCCACCATGCCCGGGCCGGCACCCTGCACCGGCTGGGCCGGCACGAGGAGGTGCTCGCGCTGGTCGACACCGCCGAACAGGCCGAGCGCACCCGGGGCCGCGAGCTCGACGAGAGCGACCGGCTCTGGGGCGGCCTGCTGCGGGCCCGTGCGCTGGCCTCGCTCGGCCGGACGGCGCAGGCGCTCCCGCTGCTGCCCTCCCGCGAGGCCGCCGGGCACCACGCCGACCTGCGCCAGGCGTGGGCGGAGACGGTCGCCCTGCTGGTCGCGGCCGGCGCCTGGGAGAACGACGCCGAGCTGGGCGCCGTGCTGGCCGACTGGGTCGGGTACCTGGACGCCACCGGCTCGCACCGCCCGTGCGTGGACCTGCTGCTGGTGGCGGGTCGGCTGGCCGTCGCCCGCGGCGCCCGCACGGTGGCGCTCACGCTCGCCGCGACGGGGGAGCGTAAGCTCACCCAGTTGCTTCGCGCCGACGGCGTGGCCGAGGAGGTCGCCGCGCTGCGCGCGGCCGCCGAGGCACTGCCGGTGTCCGAGCTGCCGGTTCCGCCCGGCGAACTGACGGCGCACCTGGCCGAGGCCCGGGTGTCCTACGAGACCGGCGCCGACCTGCTCTCCGTCGCCCTGGACCGGTACCAGGGTGAGCAGGCCGGCGCCACCGAACTGACCCTCCTGCTGGCCAACGTGCTCGGCGGCCTCGGCCACGCCCGGGCCGCCGCCGACCTGCTGTGGCGGCGGCTGGAGGCCGACCCGGGCAGCGAGGAGCTGACCGGCACCCTCGGCCAGGCCCTGATCGAGGCCGCGGACGCCGAGGGGGTGCGCCGCCTCGCCGAGCGGCTGGCCGTGACCAGCCCGTCCGACGGGCACTGGATCCGCGCCCGCTGGGCCGCCGCCGAGGGCCGCTGGGCCGAGGTGCTGGAGCAGTGCGAGGCGATCCTCGCGCTGGACGACAGCCGGATCAACACCCGTCGGCTGGCCGCGACCGCCGCCACCCGGCTGGGCGACCACGCCACCGCGCAGCGGCTCTACCAGGACCTGCTGGAGCACGCCCTGCCGGCCGAGGAGGCCGGGGAGGAGCAGCTGCACCGGACGGTCCAGGAGCCCGACCTCTGGCACCTGATCACCGCGGCCACCGCCAACCGGGACTGGCCCGTGGTCCGCTCCACCGGCGCGCGGATCGGCATCGAGTTCGACGAGCCCGAGGGCCCGGTCGACGAGGAGTGGCAGCTCGTCACGGTCCGTGCCACCCGTACCAACGGCGCGACGGCCGACCTGCCCGCCGTCCGGACCGGCCCGGCCACCGCCCGCATCCTGCCGGTGCTGGGCGACGACCTGACGCTCAACCACGGCGACGTGGTGGTGTTCGCCCCGGCCCTGCTGGAGCAGCCGCCGGGAGAGGACGTCCCCGAGGCGGAGCGGGTGCGCTGGCGCCCGGTGTTCGAGCTGCTGGCCCCGCTCGACCCGGCCGGCTACACCACCTACTGGATCGACGGCGCCTGGCCTGGCGACGAGGCCTGGGCCGCGCTGCGCGACGACCTGCGGGAGAGCGGCTACGCGGTCTGGGCGTACAGCGGAGAGCAGTACAGCGTCCACGACCCGGCGGACGAGGACGAGGAGGAGCAGCTGCCCGGCATCTACGCCGCGCTCGGGGTGCCCCCTACCGCCTCGGCCGCCGAGGCCGACGCGCTGCTGCACCGGCTCACCGCCGGCTGGGAGCACCCGCTCGCCTGGCTCGACCTGGCCAAGGCGGCGGAGGCGGACCTCGGCCGGCACACGGAGATCATCGAGCGCTACGGGCTCTGAGCCCCCGTTCCCCCGGACACCCCGGCCCCGACGGTCACCACTGACCGCCGGGGCCGGCGGCGTTCCCCGGCGTTCGTGCTCCCGCCTCCGCCGGGGAACCATTCGAACCGCAGTCGAGTCTTTGTCAGTGCTTTACTCTTTCATTGCCAAGCCTCGCTCCCGGGAGTGCCCGCACCGTGACCAGCCTCGCCCTCGGCCCCTCCTGGCTCGATCCGACCAACCTGATCTCCGCCTTCGGCCTGATCGGCATCCTGGCCGTCGTCTTCGCCGAGTCCGGTCTGCTGATCGGCTTCTTCCTCCCCGGCGACTCGCTGCTGTTCACCACCGGCCTGCTGGTGGCCGGCGGCACCTACCTGCACCAGCCGCTCTGGCTGGTCTGCGCGCTGATCGTGCTGGCCGCGGTCGCCGGCGACCAGGTCGGCTACCTGTTCGGCCGGAAGGTCGGGCCGAGCCTGTTCCGCCGCCCCGACTCCCGGGTCTTCAAGCAGGAGAACGTCGAGAAGGCCGCCGCCTTCTTCGAGCGGCACGGCCCCAAGGCGATCGTGCTGGCCCGCTTCGTGCCGATCGTCCGCACCTTCACCCCGATCGTCGCCGGGGTGAGCAGGATGAACTACCGCGGCTTCGTGGTGTTCAACGTGGTCGGCGGCGTGCTCTGGGGCGGGGGCGTCACCGTGCTCGGCTACTTCCTCGGGCAGATCCCCTTCGTCCGGGACAACATCGAGGCCATCCTGGTCGGCATCGTGCTGGTCTCGGTGATCCCGGTGGCGATCGAACTGCTCCGGGCCCGCCGTTCCGGCACGGCGTCCGCCGCCCGCCATCGCGCCGGGTAGGCGATCGCGGCGCAGGTCACGGGACGTCGCGTACATGTGCGTCACGCTGTTCGATCAGGCAAGGTGTAACCCGAGATCGAACGGTGGCCGGCGGCCACCAGGGGCGGCGAGGAGTGGAAGTGCCTAAGCGGGGCCGACCGAGTGCGGGCAAGCGGGCGAGGGGAGGCCGGGCGGTCCGTCAGGCGCGGCAGGCACCGCCGAAGCCGGTGCACCCCGCCGACGCACCGCCCACCGAGGGCCTGCTCGGCCACCCCGCCCCGCCCGTCGAGCCGACCGTCGTCGTCCCGCTCGCCCCGCCCGTCCCCGAGACCAAGGGCCTGCTGACTCCGGAACCGACCCCGGAACCGACTCCGCCGCCACGCGCCGAGCCGCACCCCGAGCTCGCCGTCGACGTGCATCCCCGCCCCGGGGCGGAACGCCCGGCCCGCCGCCGCTCGGTCGCCGAGGACACCCTCACCCCCGAGGAGTGGCGCGCCGCCGGCTACACCCCGCCCACCGGCATCCCGATCCCCGAACTCACCCCGGGCGGCCCCGGCGAGGCGCCCTGGCCGGACCGGATGCGTACCCTGCTGCGCACCCCGATGTCCGAGCGCCCCGCCTTCGAGCGGACCGCCCGTGAGCTGCACCCCTCCGCCGGCACCACCCGCAACGTTCCGCGCATCCTCGACCTGACGCTGCGCATCGGCGAGCTGCTGCTGGCCAGCGGTGAGGGCGCCGAGGACGTCGAGGCGGCGATGCTCGGCATCGCGCACGCCTACCGGCTGGACCGCTGCGAGCCGCAGGTGACCTTCACCCTGATCGGCATCTCGTACCAGCCCTCGCTGGTCGAGCCGCCGGTCACCGCCGACCGCGTGGTGCGCCGCCGCACCTCCGACTACACCCGGCTGAACGCGGTGTACGAGCTGGTCGCCGACATCACCGCGGAGAAGGTGACGGTCAACGACGCCTACCGCCGGCTGGCCCTGATCCGCCGCAACCGGCACCCGTACCCGGCCTGGCTGCTCGCCCTGACCACCGGTCTGCTGGCCGGCGCGGCGACCTTCCTGGTCGGCGGGCGGATCGACGACAAGGCCTGGCTGGTCTTCGCCAGCGCCTTCGTCGCGGCCGTGCTCGGCGACCGGCTGGCCTCCGCGCTGGCCCGGCGCCGGCTGCCGGAGTTCTACCAGTTCGTGGCGGCCGCGATGCCGGCCGCGGCCTCGGGCATCATCCTGTCCTTCAACGACTGGGGCCTGCGCGGTTCGGTCGTGATCACCGGTGGCCTGTTCGCCCTGCTGCCCGGGCGCGCCCTGGTCGCCGCCGTCCAGGACGGTCTGACCGGCTTCTACATCACCGCCGCGGCCCGCCTGCTGGAAGTGGTCTACCTGGTCGCGGGCATCGTGATCGGCGTGATGGTGATCCTCTACCTGGGGGTCGGCTTCGAGGCGAAGCTGAAGCCGGACGAGAGCCTGGCCGGCATCAGCTACCCGCCGGTCCAGATGGTCGCCGCGATGCTGCTGACCCTGGCCTTCGCGATGCTGCTGCAGACCGACCGCCGCACCCTCGCCCTGGTCACCGTCAACAGCGGCATCGGCTGGGCCAGCTACGGGGCGCTGGTCTACAACGCGGGTGTCAACCCGATCGCGGCGACGGGCGTGGCGGCCGGCCTGGTCGGCCTCTTCGGCCAGCTGATGGCGCGCTACCGCAACGGTTCGGCGCTGCCGTACGTGACCGCCGCGATCGGCCCGCTGATGCCGGGTTCGGCGCTCTACCTCGGGATGCTGGCCTTCGCCCAGGGGCACTCCAGCACCGGCCTGGTGTCGGTCTTCCGGGCGGCGGCGATCGCGATGGCGCTGGCGGTCGGGGTGAACCTCGGTGGGGAGATCGCCCGGCTGTTCCTGAAGCTGCCGGTCGGCGCCGAGCTCCCCTCGCTCTACCCGGCGGTGCCGCGCCGGGCGGCGAAGCGCACCCGGGGGTTCTGATCGCACGTCGGCCGGCGTTGGAGGCGTGTTGGGCCCCGGGCCATGTCACAGCGGGCAGGACGCAGGACCAGGAACGAAGGTAAGACCCATGACCACACTGCTGGACGGCTACCGCGAGCACATCGTCAACGCGCACAAGCAACCGCTGTTCCTGCTGCTGGTCGGCTTCATCACCTCCTTCGTCTTCATCCGCTTCAGCGTGCGGATGATCCGCGCCCAGGTGCGCTGGTGGCCCGGCAACGTCACCCCGGGCGGCCTGCACATCCACCACATGGTGTTCGGCCTGGGCTTCCTGCTGGTCGGCGGCATCGGGGTGTTCGCGACCCACGGCGGGACCCCGTGGATCAACTTGTTCGGATTGCTCTTCGGCATCGGCTGCGGCCTGGTGCTGGACGAGTTCGCGCTGATCCTGCACCTGGACGACGTGTACTGGAGCGAGCAGGGCCGCAAGTCGGTGGACGCGGTGATCTTCGGGATCCTGTTCACCGCCCTGCTGCTGATCGGGTACGTGCCGTTCGGCGCCCTGCCCGGCGAGGAGACCCGGTGGGGCCTGATCACGGTGATCTCGGTGAACGCGCTGGCCTCGGTGATCTCCCTGCTCAAGGGCAAGATGTGGACCGGTCTGCTCGGGATCATGATTCCCGGCCTGTCCTGGATCGGCGCGATCCGGCTGGCCCGTCCGAGCAGCCCGTGGGCCCGCTGGCGGTACAAGCCGCGCTCCCGGCGCCGGGCGCGTGCGCTGCGGCGTGAGCGCCTGCTGCACCGGCGCGCCGACCGGGCCCGCACCTGGCTCTTCGACCTGATCGCCGGTGCCCCCGACAAGGTGTCCGCCAACCACCCGGCCGCCCACCGGGTCGCCGAGCGGATGGCCGCCCGGGCCTCCGCCCACCTCGACGCGCACGCCGCCCGGGCGCTGGCCCGCCGCCAGGCCCGGCTGGTCGACCGGCGCTCGGCGGCCGCCGCCGGGGCGGCGGCGCTCCTGCCCACGGCGCAGGCGCAGCCGGTGGAGGGCGCCTCCGGCAGCGGTCCGGGCCGTTCCCGAGGGGCGAAGCAGCGCCGCCGTACGGTCCGGGCCGGGCGCAATCGGACGTACGTGCTCGGCCCGACCGGGCAGGAGCGCCGGCCCGAGCGACACCCCCACCTGCGAACGCGGACCCGCCGGATCCACCGGTAGTTCGTATGCCGTGCGCGCCCGGCGGGAGTTGACGTCCGGTCGGATCATCGGACGGTCACCCGGCTGGCAGGGCGCGTTCGAGGTGTGAAAAGCGCCGGAGTTGAGAACATGATCGGCAAGTGACCGTTCTGTCATGTAATGGGACGATTCGTCGCGGACTCCCCGCCACCCGGCCGCCCGCCCGCGCGCCGCTCGGCGTCCGCCGCCGTCCCCTCCGGACCCGTGAGAAGGGATGTCTCGTGGCGCGCAGGCTCCTGCCGACTCTCCTGTTGTCCCTCACCGCCCTGCTCGGGCTGCTCCCCGCCGCCCAGGCCGCCCCCGCCGACCCCGAACCGGCGGCCGGCCAGGCCCGGGGAGAAGCCGGGGGAGCGGACCCGTACCCGACCAGCGAGGAGATCGACCGGGCCCGCGCCGAGGCCGACGGCAAGGCCACCACGGTCGCCGCCCTGGAGACCGCGCTCACCGCCGCCCGGACCGAACTCGACCGGGCCGGCCGCAGCGCCGAACAGGCCGTCGAGGCCTACAACGGCGCCCAGCTCGCCCTCACCCGGGCCCGCGCCGACGAGACCGCCGCCGCCCGCCGCGCCGCCGCCGCCGAGGCCGAGCGCTCCGAGGCCGCCGAGGCCGCCGCCGGACTGGCCGCCGAAACGTACCGCCAGGGCGCGGGCGCCGAACTGTCCGCGCTCAACGCCCTGCTCGGCGCCCACGGTCCGCGCGAGGCCGGCGACCGGGCGGCCGCGGTCGGTGTGGCCAGCGAGCGCACCCGGCAGATCCTGGACGCCGCCACTTCCACGGCCGCCGCCGCCAAGGCCGCCTCCGCCACCGCCCGCACCGCCACCGCGGCCGCCGAGAAGGCCGCGGCCGAGGTCGGCGCCGCCAAGGAACGGGCCGGGCAGCGGTTGGCCGCCCAGCAGGACGAGGTCGCCGCCGCCACCCAGCGCCGGGAACGCCTGCTCGCCGACCTGGCCGCCGCCCGGAACACCACCGTCGAGCTGGAGCGCAAGCGCCGCGAGGCCCTGGAGGCGATCGCCGCCCGCGACGCCGAGGCGGCAGCCGCTGCCGCCGCCGCGGCCAAGACGCCGGCGGTGCCGCCGGTCGCCCGCCCCTGGTCCGCCGACGGCGCGGCCGCCGCCGTGGCCTTCGCCCGTTCCAAGATCGGCCTTCCGTACATCTGGGGCGGGGAGGGCCCGGACGGCTACGACTGCTCGGGGCTGACCATGATGGCCTGGCGCACCGGCGGCAAGGAGCTCAACCACTTCGCCGCCGACCAGTACGCCCAGTCCACCCCGATCACCTACCGCCAACTGCGCCCCGGCGATCTGGTCTTCTGGACCGACACCGGCCGCGCCGCCGACATCCACCACGTCGGCCTCTACATCGGCGACGACCAGATGATCGAGGCCCCCCGCGTCGGCATGCCGGTCAAACAGGCCAGCCTCTGGATCATGGGCACCCCGGACTTCTACGCCCGCCCTTGACGGCCGAGGCCAACGCCCGGTCAGCTCCTCGAGCGGGGTGAGCGCCACCACACCCTTCGCGGCCCTCGCCAGCCTCGGGTCGAGGGTGACCAGGGCGTCCGCCTGGAGCCGGGTCAGTGCCAGGTACTCGGCGGCGAGGGTGTCGGGGTGGCCGAGCTGCTCGGCGATCGCCCAGGCGGTGGCCTGCAGGACGCGGTCGCCGAGCAGCCGGATCCGCAGAGCGCGCACCCCGTCGAGTGCGCGCTCGGCATCCGCCCTGGTCAGCTCGGACCGCCGGACCGCGCCGTAGAGCAGCGCCAGCAGCTGCGAGCGCAGCAGGGTCGGGGCCGGCAGCCGGTGCCCGTCGGGGACGGCCGTCCCGTCCCGGGTCAGCCGCAGGGCCACCTCCGGGGTGATCACGTACCTCGCCACAGTCGTCGGCCTCCTCGCCGCGCACGAACGAATGCGGCGACCAGTCAACCGGCGGTGGCGGCTCCGGCGGCGGAACCCGACGGAGGTGTCGCGGGGGCCGGCCCGGTCAGTCCCGCTCGGCGAGCTCGTCCTCCAGCCGCCGGATCCGGCGGGCGGCCACCTGCCAGAGCCGGGCGAAGGTGACCAGCACCGTCACCACACCGACGCGGACGGTGCTCCAGGTGCGGTCCGCGCACTGGCTCTCGTGGTGGCCGACCTCACAGGAGGCGAGGAAGGCCAGGTAGAGGGTCCAGGCCCAGCCCGCCAGCACCAGCAGCGTCAGGACCACCCGGCAGGCCTGCCCGAACAGGTCCACGTTCCGCTTCGCCCGGGCTTCCTTCTCCGCGAGCAACTCGCCGACTCCCACGCTTCCCCCCGTTGTGCGTCGATGGTGTGCTCCGCAGGCTACCGACCGGTCGGTGAGCCGCAACCCCCGCCGCAACCCCCGTCGACCGGGTCGACGACCAGCCGGAGCACCAATGTCGGTGGCCGACGCTAACGTGGCCGCTCCGACCACTTCTGAGGAGGCATCGTGCGGTTGCGGAACGTCGAAGCGGGCGACATCGAGGCGTACGTCCGGATGCGGTGCGACGAGGCGATGATGGCCGAGCTGGGCGGGCCGCTGCCGCGGGAGAAGGTGGAGGCGCGGCTGCGCAAGGACATCGAACTGGCGGCGGCGGACAGCGCCTGGATCAAGGTGATCGTCCCGGACGGCGCCGAGGACGGCGGGGCGGCCGGCACGATCACGCTCTGGCAGGACGAGGAGGACGGCGCCGTCGTCACCGAGATCGGCTGGATGGTGCTGCCCGAGTACCAGGGCCGGGGCCTCGCCAAGGCGGCGGTGCGTGAACTGCTGGACGCCGCCGCCGAGGACGGCCGCTGGGGCGAGGTGCACGCCAACCCCGGGGTGACCAACGGCCCGTCCAACGGGATCTGCCGGGCGCTCGGCTTCCGGCTGCTCGGCGAACGCGACCTCGACTTCGCGGACCGGATGCTGCGCACCAACCACTGGGTCGTGACACCGGGGGAGCACACCGGGTCGGGCACGGAATAAATCGGATGCCGCCCATCGGGCCACCGCCGTACGGTGGCCCGATGGGCAACACCATCGATGACACCTCCGTTGACACCGTGAACGGGCTCCAGGTCCGAGCCGTCTCCGTGGAGGAGGTGGAGGCCTGGAACCGGGCGCTCAACTTCGGCTTCCTGCGCCCGCACGCGGGTGTCGCGCCGGAGCTGCGCCGCATGCAGTGGGAGCCGGGCCGGATGCTGGCCGGGTTCGACGGGGACCGCCAGATCGCCACCTACCGCAGCTTCGACGTCGAACTGGCCGTCCCCGGCGGGGCCGTCGTCCAGGCCGACGCGGTCACCAACGTGACGGTCAGCGCGACGCACCGCCGCCGGGGCCTGCTCAGCGCGATGATGCGGCGCGACCTCGCCTCCGCCGCCGAGCGCGGTTGCGCGGTCGCCGTCCTGATGGCCGCCGAGTACAACATCTACGGCCGCTTCGGCTTCGGCCCGGCCACCTGGGGCTGCGGCTGGAACATCGACCTGGGGCGCACCCGCGGTCTGCGCGAGGGCCTGCCGGGCGTGCCCGGCGGCCGGATCGACTTCGTGACCCTGGCCGAGCATCGCGAGTTCGGTGCCGAGCTGTACGACCGCTGGCGGCTCACCCAGCCGGGCGCGATCACCCGGGGCGAGATCTGGTGGCAACGCCGCACCAACGAGATCCGGGTGCCCGGCAGCGACTTCAAGGAGCCGTTCACCGCCGTCCACCGGGACGCCGACGGCGAGGTCACCGGCCTGGTGGTCTACCGGGTCGAGAACAAGTGGGACGGGGCCTACCCCGACTCGGTGCTCACCGTGGACGAGTTCATCGCCCTCGACCTGCCCACCGCGGCCGAGCTGTGGCGGCTGGTCCTCTCCGTCGACTGGGTGCGCAAGGTCGTGGTGGAGAGCCTCTCCCCGGACGACCCGCTGCCGCTGCTGCTCCAGGACCCGCGCGCGGCGACGCCGCGCGAGGACAACTCCGACGCCATGTGGCTGCGGCTGCTGGACGTCGAGGCCGCGTTCAACGCCCGGACGTACGGTGCCCCCGGCCGGGTCGTGCTGGAGGTCGAGGACCGGCTCGGTTACGCCTCCGGCCGCTTCGCGATCGAGGTCGCCGGGGACGGCACCGGCCGCTGCACCCGGACCACCGACGACGCCGATCTCGCCCTCGGAGCCTCCGAGTTGGGCTCGCTCTACCTGGGCTCCGAGACGGCTCCGAGGCTGGCGGCGGCCGCCCTGCTCACCGAGCTGCGCCCGGGCGCGGCGGCCGCCGCCGACCTGCTGCTGCGCGCCCCGCTGCGGGCCTGGACGCCGACCGAGTTCTGAGCCGCCAATACGCACCCAGGCCGGCCCGCGCTTCGCGGGCCGGCCTGAGGCGTGCCACAAGGTCCTTGGCGGAGGCGCTACTTGACGGCCGTCTTGCCGATCGTGGGCAGGATGAAATCCTGGATCAGTCCCTTGGCGTCGCGCACGATCGGCCGGAACACCCGGTAGCGCGAGAGGTTGATCAGCCGGGCCGCCATCGGGGTCGAGCGCCGGACGAACTCCCTGGTCCGCTCGGTGTCCTCGGTCCGGTCGAAGACCCAGTAGAGGACGACGATCATCAGGTGCAGCCAGAGCACGTCGGGCAGCAGCTCGCCCAGTTCGGCGTCCAGCTTCGGTGCCAGGTCGGAGCCCTGGAGGACCTCGCGGAACAGCTCGACCGCCGTCGCCCGGGCCGGGTGGGACTCGTCGGAGAACGGGCTCAGCGAGCTGGTCGGGTCGGCCGCGGTGCGGAAGAACTGCGCGGCGAACTCGTGGTACGGGGCGGCCGTGTCCAGCCAGGAGACCAGCGCGATCTGCAGCCGCTCGGCGAAGTCCCGGGTGTGGGCCATGCGTTGCCTGGCGTCGGCCGCGTGGTCGTGGGTCATCCGGTCGTAGAACCCCTGGATCAGGAATTCCTTCGCCGAGAAGTAGTAGTAGGCGTTGCCGACCGAGACGCCCGCCTCGGTGGCGATCGCGCGCATCGTGGTCTTCTCGTAGCCCCGTTCCTGGAACAGCCGCATGGCCGTCTCCAGGATCAGCGCCCGGGTCGCCTCGCTCTTGTCGGTCTTCGGCTGTGCCCGGCCGCCGGGCATGGGCCCGGTGTCCGTGCCGGGTGCGGCCGCAAGATCGGCCGCACCCGTCTCGCCGTCCGTTCGGTTCGTCGCTGCCAGGTCGTCCACGTGCACGAGCCTAACCGGAGACGACGTTCCATCCGGTGTCGGTGTTGTCGGTGCTCGCGGCACCGGATGCCCCCTCCGCATCCGGTACCGCGACCACCACCCCCGTTATTTCGAACGCGTTCAAAAGCTGGTGGGAACTGTAGCGGGTTCGATTGAACATGTTCAACTCCATTGTTGTGGGAGGCTCGTCACATGATCGGTTCAGGACAGACCACCATCCGGCACGGCGGAGCGCAGGACGCCGCGCACGTCGCCGAGCTGCATGCAGACAGCTGGCGCACCACGTACCGGGGGATCGTCCCCGACGAGGCGATCGGGGACGGACTGGCCGCCCAGCGGCGCGAGCTGTGGGAGCTGCGCCTGGCGGCGGACTACGGTGAGCCGGAGAATACTCCGGTCCTGCTGATCGCCGAACAGGCCGGTGAGACGGCCGGGTTCGTCTATCTGGTGCCCCAGCCCGACGGCCGGGTGCTGGTGGACAACCTGCACGTCCGCCCCGGCCGCACCGGCGGCGGGATCGGCCGCGAACTGCTGGCCGCCGCCCGCACCGAGGTCGCCGAGCGGCACCCCGGCGCCGAGCTGTACCTGGAGGTGCTGAGCGGCAACACCCGCGCGGTCGCCTTCTACGAGCGCGAGGGCGGGATACGGATCAGAGCGCAGGAAGGCGTCTTCCCGGGCGGCTACCTGCTGCCCGAGTACGTGTACGCCTGGCCGGCCGCGCCCGGGCCGGCCTCCGGCCGGACGTCGACCAGCGGTCAGTCGATGTCGTAGACCGTCACCGGTATGCCGCGCGCCGTCAGCCGGGCCGCCACCAGCGGCTCGACCCTGGCCCAGCGCCCGCCCGCCAGTCCGCAGCCGATCCGCGGCATGTGGACGGAGGCGCCGAGTTCGAGCGCGCGCTCACCCAGGGCGGCCAACGCGGTGTCGATGGCCTCGTACCGCACCGGCACTCCGGTGGAGCGCCCGGTCCGGATGCCGCGCTGGCCGACCAGGTTGGCCACCCAGACGTACGGCTCGACCTGCACCAACTGCAGGGCACCGAGGCCGAAGTCGTTCTTCGCCCGCTCCCGGTGCCAGCGTCGGAACGCCGCCTCGGGCTCGGGCCAGCGTCTGGAGAGCGCGAGCACGAAGCCCTTGCCCCAGCCGCCGAGGTCGTTGCAGACGTGCGCGATCACCTTCACGCCCTTGCCCCGGGGCGTGGTGGCATCGCCTTGGACGTAGGTGATTTCCGCCATGCCTCGAAGTTAGACGGAGGCACTGACAACCCGCTCGGGATTTTCCGGCGCCTGCTCCTTTCGCGCCGCGGCCGGTCCCTTTCGCGCCATCAGGTGCCGCCGCCCGGCCAGCGCGATCAGCAGGGCGAGCGCGGCGGCCGAGGCCGGCAGCGCGTAGCCGGTGCCGGGGGCGGCGTGCTCGGCGACCGTCCCGGCGAGCGCCGCGCCGGCCGAGATGCCGACCACGATGCCGGACACCGCCACCGCCATCCCCTCGTTGAACTGCCGCTGCGGCAGCAGCTCCTGAACCAGCGTCACACCCGTCACCATGGTCGGCGCGGTGGCCGTGCCCGCCGCGAACAGCGCGACCCCGAGCACCCCGAGCCCGGCCCCGCCCAGTCCGGCCGCGAGCGGCAGCAGCAGCACCCCGGCCATCGCGGCCGCCCCGGCCAGGAAGCGCGTGCCGGGTGCCCGACGCGGGGTCAGCAGACCGAACAGCAGCCCGGCCACGCAGGAGCCGGCCGCGACCAGGGCCAGCAGTCCGCCGGCCGCCGCCTTGTGGCCGAGCGCGTCGGCGTAGGCCACCGTGGTGATCTCGGTCGCGCCGAAGACCGTGCCGGTGGCCAGGAAGGTCAGCACCAGCACCCGCAGCCCGGGCACCCGCAGTGGGGAGCCGTGCCGCTGCTCGGTCGAAGCCCGTACGGGAAGCGGCGGTTCGGTGCGCCGCTGGGCGGCGAACAGCAGGGCGCCGGTGGTGCCGAGGGTGCCGGCGGTGAGCAGTCCGGCCTCCGGGGCGAGCGTCGTGCAGAGCAGCATCGCGAGCACCGGCCCGGCCATGAAGCACAGTTCGTCCAGGGCCTGTTCGAGGGAGTTGGCCAGGTGCCGGGCGGCCGGGTCGTCCCGGTACAGGTGCGCCCAGCGGGCCCGGGCCATGCCGCCGAGGTTGGGCGCGGCCGCGCAGGCCGCCCAGCAGGCGTACAGCGTCCAGTCCGGTGCGCCGAGCCGGACGCAGAGCAGCAGGGCGAGCAGCGGGGCGGCGTTGTAGAGCGCGGCCGGTACGGCCACCCGCGACTGCCCGTAGCGGTCCACCAGCCGTCCGAGCAGCGGCATCCCGATCGCCCCGGTGACCAGCCCGGCCGCCGAGACCGTCCCGGCCAGCGCGTACGAGCCGCGCCGCTCGGCGAGCAGTACCACCAGCGAGACTCCGTTCATCGACAGCGCGAGCCGGCCGAGCAGCCCGGCCAGGGTGAAGGCGGCGGCGCCAGGGGCCGAGAACAGCCGGCGGTAGGAGGCGAGGAGGGCGGGCGAGGGCAAGCGGGCTCCTGGGAATCAGGACGGAGGGGGATGCGCCAAGCCTGGCGGCGGTGGCGGCCGGGCGTCCAACACCTGTTTCGCCGTACTCACAACACCGTGTTGTTAATCTGCCGGGCATGCCCCGTGACCTGCACCCCCGACTGCTCCGCGGCTTCCTCGCGACCGCCGAGACGCTGCACTTCGGCCGGGCCGCCGAGCGGCTGCACGTCGCCCAGCAGGCGCTCAGCCGGGACGTCCGCTCCCTGGAGGGGCTGCTCGGCGAGGCGCTGTTCACCCGCACCACCCGCAGCGTCGAGCTCACCCCGGCCGGGCGGCGGCTGGTGCCCCGGGTGCGCCGACTCCTCGCCCTGCACGACGAGATCCTCGCCGAGGCCGGAGCCGGGGCCGCCGCCCGGCCGCTGCTGCTCGACCTCAACAGCGATGTCACCGGCCCCGACCTGACCGCCGACCGGGTGCTCGAACGGGCCCGCGCCGACTGGCCGGAGGGCGAGCTGCTGGCCCGCTTCCACGGTGGACTGGCCGCGGCCGCCGCCGAATTGCTGGCGCACCGGCTGGACGCCTCCTTCGGCCGCTTCGCCGGGCTGCCCGCCCCGGTGTGCGGCCAACTCGCCCAGCTGCCGGTGCGGTTGGAGCGGATCTCGGTGATGATGGCGGACACCCACCCGCTGGCCGGCCGCCCGGTGCTGCGGCTGGCGGAGCTGGCCGGGCACCCCGTCGACATCTGCGCGGGCAACCCGGCCACCACCGAGTGGACCGACCTCGGCGAGCGGCTGCTGCGCGAGCACGGCCTCACCGCCGCCGCGCCGTACGTCCCGCCGGTGGGCCTGGACGAGACCGCCCGCTACCTGGCCCGGCACGGTGACCCGATGCTGACCACGGTCGGCGGTCCGAGGATCCCGGGGGCGGTGAACGTGCCGCTGGTGGAGCCGGTGCCGCTGAGCCTGGTCAGCCTGGTGCACCGGCCCGGCGAGCGTCATCCGGGCCTGCGGGCGCTCGCCGGGGCGGCGGCTGGACTCGGTACGGCCGAGGGCTGGTTGCGCCGCCCGCAGGGCAGCTGGCTGCCGTCGGCGGACGCGGCGCTGGTCGGCGGGTAGGGCGCGGCGCCGGTAGGAGCATGGGAAGCCGCCCCTGCCCCGGGGGTGTGGGCAGGGGCGGCGGTCGGTGGGCGGCGGCAGGGGTCGCCGGGTCACCGGGGCCGTGGACGGCCGGGTCAGGCCGCCTTGACGGCGGAGATGTCGAAGCTGAGCTTGACCTTCTCGCCGATCAGCACGCCGCCGGTCTCCAGGGCCGCGTTGTAGGTCAGGCCGAAGGCGGTGCGGTCCACGACCGTCTTGCCCTCGAAGCCGACCCGCTCGGCGCCGTAGGCGTCGGTGGCGCTGCCGGTGTACTCGAGCTCCAGGACCACCGGGCGGGTGGTGTCCTTGATGGTGAGCTCGCCGGTCATCCGGTAGGAGTCGTCGCCGAGCTGCTCGGTGGCGGTGCTGCGGAAGCGGATCTCCGGGTAGGTGTCGGCGGCGAAGAAGTCGCCGGTGCGCAGGTGCTCGTCGCGCTGGGCCTGGTTGGTGTCGATGCTGGCGACCTTGATCACCAGGTCGGCCGAGGAGTTGCCCGGCGTGGCGCCGTCGAGGTGGAGCTTGCCGTCGTACTCGGCGAAGCGGCCCTTGACGTTGGTGACCATCGCGTGGCGGACCGAGAAGCCGATCTCGCTGTGCATGGTGTCGATCGCCCAGTCGCCGCTCAGGTGCGACAGGTCCGGGCCGGCCGGGGTCCGGACGGGGACGGGGACGGCGGTGGTCTTGGTGCGGTTGAACAGGCCCATGGCTCCTCCTCGGGTTCGAAGCCATTTGTTTAGGCTTCAACTTCTTGGCTCCAGCGTACGGCGATGTCGTTCAATTTTCAACCACAGATGTGGGGGCGTTCCTCTGATTCACCCGATCGGCCCCACAGCCCGGCCCGACGGCCGTTGTCGGACCACGCGGCTAGGCTGCGAAGAACCGGCTCCCCGCCCCGAGAGGCCCCTCATGTTCGTCCTGCACGCGCTCTGGCGGGCGGACGGACGGCTCGCGCTCTGGGCCGAGGACGCCCGCACCCACCCCGGCCCCGCCGAACCGCAGCCCGACCGGCCCGCCCCGTGCGCCCACCCCTACGCCTGCCCGGCCGGCGAACTGGCCGCCGTGCTCGGCGGCATCGGACCCGGCCTCGGCTGGCTCGCCGGCCAGGCCCCCGAACGCTGGGCCACCCTGCTGCTGCCAACCGTCGGCGCCCTGCCCGCCCCCTCGCCCGACCTGCCGGTCACCCCGCCGCGCGGCGGCGCCGTCCTCACCCCCTGGCGGGTCCCGGCACTGCTCTTCGACGCCGCGGCCGCCGCCCAACTGCTCGGCGAGGTGCACGACCCGCACTGGGCCGTCACCGGCACCGACCTGCCCGGCACCGGCCGGGTCGAGGTGGTGTACGGCCCCTCGCTGCGCTGGCTCACCGGGGTGCACGACCTCGCCTGGCGCGCGGTCGGCCGGGGTCGGCTGCTGCCGCTGCCCGTGTCGGCCGACGGCCGCCCGCAGGCCCGCTGGCGGCCCGACCCCACCCCGGCCGGGCGCCGCGAGGCCGCCGCGCTGGCGGCGGGCTGCCCGCCGGTGCTGCTGGGGGAGTGGCCCACCGGCGCCGGAACGGGAGAGGCCCTGCTGGACGCCGCCCTCGGCGCCCTGGTGGACGCCGAGGCCCGCGCCGCACTCGCCGACCAGCCCCTTCCCACGGCCGGCGCCGCCACCGCCGACCGCTGGCTGCAGGCCCTCGCCACCCCCTCCGGCGAACTCGGCGACGTCCCGGCCGAGGACTTCGCCGAACTGCGCCACCGGATCGACGCCTGGTACGCCGCCGCCGAACCCGCGGACCCCGCACTGCGGCTCTGCTTCCGCCTGCTCGAACCGCTCGGCCCCGACCCGGACGACCCCGAGGGCCGCCCCTCCGACGACGCCTGGCAGCTGGAGTTCCTGCTCCAGGCCGTCGACGAGCCCTCCCTGCTGGTCCGCGCCGCCGACCTGCACGAGGGCGGCGCCGCGCACGCCGCGCTCGCCCGCAAGACCACGGACGGCCGGGAACCCGCCGACGTCCTGGCCGCCGAACTCGCCCGCGCCGCCCACCGCTGGCCCGCCCTGGACGGGCTGCGCCACCGCCCCCGCCCGTCCGCCCTCCCGCTCGACCGGGCCGGCGCGCTCGACTTCCTGCGCGCCGCCGCGCCCGCGCTCGCCGAGAACGGCTTCGGCGTGCTGCTGCCCGCCTGGTGGCGCCGCCGCCCCCGGCTCGGGCTCGCCCTGCGCGCCGTCACCCCGCCCGCGCCCGGCACCCTCGCCGTCACCAGCCAGGTCGACCGGGACGCCGTGGTCGCCTTCCGCTGGCAGGCCGCGCTCGGCCCGGACGGCACCCCGCTCACCGAACAGGAACTCGCCGAACTCGCCGCCGCCAAACAGGGCCTGGTGCGCGTCCGGGGCACCTGGCTGGAGGCCGACCCGGCACAGATCGCCGCCGCCCTCGCCTTCCTCACAGAGCAGCGCGACGGCCTGCTGGCCGCCGCCGACCTGCTGCGGCTCGCCCTCGACCCCGAGGCGACCGTCGCCGGACTGCCGGTCACCGGCGTCCGCGCCGACGGCCCGCTCGGCGACCTGCTGGCCGGCCGCGCCGCCGCCGAGTCGGCCGACCCCGACGCCCTCGCGCTGCCGCCGGACTTCCGTGCCGAGCTGCGCCCGTACCAGCGGCGCGGCCTGGCCTGGTTGCGCACGATGTCCGGGCTCGGCCTCGGCGCCGTGCTGGCCGACGACATGGGCCTCGGCAAGACCGTGCAGACCCTCGCCCTGCTGGCCACCGAACAGGCCGAGGGCGCCACCGGAGCCACCCTGCTGGTCTGTCCGATGTCCCTGGTCGGCAACTGGCAGCGCGAGGCCGAGCGCTTCGCCCCCGGCCTGCGGCGCCACGTCCACCACGGCACCGACCGCCTCGGCGCGGAGCAACTCGCCGAAGCCGTACGGGGCGTGGACCTGGTCATCACCACCTACGGGCTGGTCCAGCGCGACCTCGCCGCCCTGCGCGCGATCCGCTGGCGCCGGGTGGTCGCCGACGAGGCGCAGTACATCAAGAACACCGGCACCGCGCAGTCCCGGGCGATCCGCGCACTGACCGTCACCCGCCACCGGATCGCCCTGACCGGCACCCCGGTGGAGAACCGGCTCGCCGAACTCCACGCCGTCCTGGACTTCGCCAACCCAGGCCTGCTCGGCCCGGCCGAGCGCTTCAAGGAGCGCTACGCGATCCCGGTCGAACTGCACCGCAGCCCCGAGCGCACCGCCGAACTCCGGCGCCGCACCGCCCCGTTCGTGCTGCGCCGGCTCAAGTCCGACCCGGCGGTCGCGGTCGAACTGCCCGCCAAGCAGGAGATGACCGTCTGGTGCAACCTCACCGCCGAACAGGCCGGCCTCTACCAGGCCGTGGTCGCCGACCTGCTGCAGCGGGTCGAGGGCATCCGGGGCGTGGAGCGGCGAGGCACCGTGCTGGCCGCGATCGGCAAGCTCAAGCAGGTGTGCAACCATCCGGCCCAACTGCTGCACGACGGCTCGCCGTTGGGCGAGCGCTCGGGCAAGGTCGCCCGACTCGCCGAACTGCTGGAGGAGGCGCTGGCCGAGGGCGACCGGACGCTGGTCTTCACCCAGTACGCCGAGTTCGGCACCATGCTGCGCCCGTACCTGGAGCGCCGGCTCGGCGAGGAGGTGCTCTTCCTGCACGGCGGCGTCCCCCGGGCCCGCCGTGAGGAGCTGGTCCGCCGCTTCCAATCCCCCGACGGGCCAGGGGTGTTCCTGCTCTCGCTGCGGGCCGGCGGCACCGGACTCAACCTGACCGCCGCCAACCAGGTGATCCACCTCGACCGCTGGTGGAACCCGGCGGTCGAGGAGCAGGCCACCGACCGCGCCTTCCGGATCGGCCAGCGCCGGGACGTCCAGGTCCGCCGCCTGGTCTGCGTCGGCACCGTCGAGGAGCGGATCGACGAACTCCTCACCGCCAAACGCTCGTTGGCCGACACCGTGGTGGGCGAGGGGGAGCACTGGCTGACCGACCTGCCGGTCGGGGCCCTGCGTGAACTCGTCGCCCTCACCCGCGAGGACGCCGTCGCCGAGGAGGACGCGTGACCGACCAGCCGCAGCACCCGGTCGCTTCGAAGGCGCCCATGGTCAACATCGCCGCCTACTGGCGCGGCGACTTCACCCTGCGCCCCGAACAGCCCGACGAGGAGCCGGACGAACCCTCGCTGCGCCGCCTCGGCCGCTCCGGCATCACCGTGCACGGCCGCGACCTCGCCACCCTGCTCGCCCCCGCCTACGACACCTTCCGCAGCTGAACCCCGCCGTCTACCGTGCGGTAACGTCCCGAGGGTGACCGACACTTCAGAGAGCCGTCTGGCCGACTTCGAAGAGCACCGGCGGATGGTCTTCGGCATCGCCTACCGGATGCTCGGCAGCGTCGCCGACGCCGAGGACCTGGTCCAGGACACCTGGCTGCGCTGGAGCCAGGTCGCCGGCCCGGTCGCCAGCCCGGGCGGCTACCTGGCCCGCACGGTCACCAACCTCGCCCTCAACCGGCTCGACTCGGCCGCCGTCCGCCGCGAGTCCTACGTCGGCCCCTGGCTGCCCGAGCCGCTGGTCACCGAGCCGGACGCGACCGACGGCGTCGAGCGCGCCGAGGCCGTCTCGGTCGCCCTGCTGGTGGTGCTGGAGAGCCTGTCCCCGCTGGAACGGGCGGTGTTCGTTCTCAAGGAGGCCTTCGGCTTCTCCTACCCGGAGATCGCCGAGGCCCTGGACCGCACCGAGGCCGCCTGCCGCCAGGTCGGCAGCCGGGCCCGGGCCCACGTGCGCGCCCGCCGCCCCCGCTACGACGCCCCGCCGGAGCTGCGCCGCCGGGCCACCGACGAGTTCCTCGCCGCCTGCGTCGGCGGCGACCTCAACCGGATGCTCGAACTGCTCGCCCCCGACGTCACCTCCTGGAACGACGGCGGCGGCGTGATCACCGCCGCGCTGCGGCCGATCACCGGAGCCGAGAAGGTCGCCCGCTTCATCCTCGGCCTGCTCCACAAGCTGGGCGAGGGCGCGGCCGCCCGCCCGGTGCTGGTCAACGGCGAGCCCGGAGTGCTGATCACCGTGCACGGCGCCGTCGACTCCGTCTCGGTCTTCGACTTCACCCGGGGACCGGGCGGCGAGCCGCTGATCTCCGCGATCCACGCCGTCCGCAACCCGCAGAAGCTCGCCCACCTCGCTTGACCCTCGACCAGGTCGAGCCCGGAGAGTCATCGGCATGGAGAGCGAGCTGCACAGCATCGGCGAGCTGGCCCGCAACAGCGGCCTGGGCGTCGGCACCCTGCGCTACTACGACGGCGCCGAGGTGCTCAGCCCCGCCTGGGTCGACCCGCACACCGGCTACCGCTGGTACCGGCCCGCCCAACTCGCCGACGCCCGGCTGCTGGCCCGGCTGCGCCGGGTCGGCCTGCCGCTGGCGGCCATCCGCGCCGTGCTCGGCGCCGACCCCGGCAGCGGCGAGGCCCGACGCGTCCTCGACGCGCACCTGCGCCGACTGGAGGACGGCCTGGCCGACGCCCGCCGCGAGCTCTCCCTGATCCGCACGATGATCGACCAGAGGGAGCAGCCGATGACCACCACCCCCGCCGAGACCCGCCTCACCGTCCCCGCGGACGGCCTGGCCGCCGCTCTGGACGCGGTCCGCTTCGCGGTCTGCGGCGACCCGGAACTGCCCTCCCTCGCCGGAGTGCTGTTCGAACCGGACGGCCCGGTGCTGCGCCTGGTCGCCACCGACCGCTACCGGCTGGCCCTCGCCGAGGTCCCCGCCACCGGCGCACCCGAGCAGCCGACCGCCGGCACCATCGTCCCGACCCCGCTGGCGGACGCCCTGCGCGCCCTGCTCCCCACCGCCCCGGCCGAGGTCACGCTCACCCTGGGCACCGGCACCTTCCGCGCCGAGACGGGCGGCCACCGCATCGAGGGCGCCGCGCTCGACTTCGACTACCCCGACCACCGCGTCCTCACCCGGCTCGACCCGCAGCACCGGATCACCCTGCCCGCCGCCGACCTGCGCGCCGCCGTCGAGACCGGCGCCACCCGCACCCTCCCCTCCGGCCCCCAGGGCACCGACTGCGCCGTCACCGTCCTGACCCTCACCCAGGACGGCCGCCTCACCGTCGCCACCACCCCCGCGGCTGGGGACGTCCAGGTCGCCGTCAACCGCGACTTCCTCCTCGACGCCCTCCGCGCCGGCCACCCCGAGCAGCTCCTGCTGGAACTCGGCGGCCCGATCGCCCCGCTCGCCATCCGCACCCCGGGCCGGGCGGGCACCTTCTCCGTCCTGATGCCCGTCCGGCTCCCCGACGCCGCGTGACCCCCGGCCCCTGGACGCACCCGTGATGTGGCCGGACCGAAGGCCGGTGCGCGCCCGCGGTCCTCGCCCGCAACCCGCCGCCGTCGACGCTGCCCCACACGAACCCTGCTCCTGAAGCGGCTCTGCAAGGATCCTCCGCATGAGCACCGACTCCGAAGTCCAGACCCCCGACGGCGGCCACCTGTGGGCCGAACGCCGCGGCGCCGGCACCCCGGTGGTGCTGCTGCACGGCTCCGGCATGGACTCCCGGCTGTGGGACGCCGTCGTCCCCGAACTGTCCCGCCACCACGACGTGATCCGCTACGACGCCTGCGGCCTCGGCCGGTCCACGCCCCCGGAGCGGACCTTCGACGACGTCGAGGACCTGCGCGCCGTCCTGGACCACTTCGGCCTCGACCGCGCCGCCCTGGTCGGCCTGAGCATGGGTGGCGAGACCGCCCTGGACTTCACCCTCGCCCACCACCACCTGCTCCCCGACGCCGACCACTACCTCCCCCTGCGCACCCCCCACCACCTCACCGCCCTCCTCCTCCCCCACCTGGCCTAACCACCCACCAACCCCCCCCACACCCGCACCAACCCACCCGCAGCAACCCCCCACCCACCCCGTACCTCCCTCTAGCGAGAGGGACGCGCCCCCGGCCACCCACCCTCCCGAAAGCCCCCCACCAACAGACACCCCCCGCTTGCCCCCGCTAGCACCCTGCTTGCAATTGCAAGCACCCTGCCGCACCCTGTCTACATGGCCTCACTCAACGTCGCCTCCCTGGGCGAGTACATCCGCGAGCAGCGCCGCAGCGCGCAGTACTCGCTGCGCCAACTGGCGGAGGCCGCCGGCGTGTCCAACCCGTACCTGAGCCAGATCGAGCGAGGGTTGCGCAAGCCGAGCGCGGAGATCCTGCAGCAGATCGCGAAGGCGCTGCGGATCTCGGCGGAGACGCTCTACGTCCAGGCCGGGATCCTGGAGGAACGGCGGGGTGAGGGGCTGGAGCTGCGGGCCTCGATCCTGGCCGATCCGCTGATCAACGAGCAGCAGAAGCAAGCGCTGCTCGCGGTCTACGACGCCTTCCTCAAGGAGAACGCCGCATCGGCCTCCGGTCCCACGACCGACGGCGCAGCCATCCAGAACACCCACCGGGAGGACCGGTAACCATGCCGATCACTGACGACATCAAGAAGACTCTCACCGACCCGACCCCGCTGTACGCCCTGGCCGGCGCAGGGGACTTCGCCTACGAGAAGCTGCGCGAGGTGCCGGGCAAGGTCGAGGCGCTGGCGGCGGACCGCAAGACCGCGCAGGAGAAGGCGACCGCCAAGCTGCACGAGGCGCAGGAGCTGCTGACCGGGGCGCCCGCCAAGGTCACCGAGGCCGTCACCACCTTCCCCGCCGACCTGAAGGCGCTGCAGGAGCGGGCCCAGGGTTTCGCCCTCCAGCAGGTGGCCCGCGCGGTCGAGTTGGCGGTGAAGGCCAAGGAGACGTACGACGAGCTGGCCGAGCGCGGCAAGGTCGTGGTCGACAAGGCCCGCCCGCAGGACGACACCACCGACACCATCGACACGATCGACACCACCGGGACCGCCGAACTGGTCGAGGACGGTGCCCCCGCCGCCACGCCGAAGAAGTCCGCCAAGGTCCGGAAGGGCGCTCCCGACAGCACGGAGTGATCGGGGCCCGCGGCCACGGGCACATCCGGTGACGGCCGGACGTTGACAGCATTGCGGGCGGTCGCCGTGCCAGGATGGGCGGCGGCCGGGGCGTGGCAAGCCGAGAGACGTAGGAGATCGCGATGACCGGAGTGTTCCAGATCCTGGCCTTTTCCTACCTGAACCCGTTCTGGTGGATGGCCGTGGCCATCCTGGGCTACAAGTTCTTCGCGCTGCTCGACGCGGCCACCCGCCGGGAGGACGCCTACCGAGCGGCGGACAAGAAGACCAAGGGGTTCTGGCTGGCCATCCTCGGGATCAGCTTCGGTTGGGACCTGCTGTTCGGGGCGAACTTCCTCGGCAGCATCGGCACCCTGGTCGGCCTGGTCGCCTCGATCGTCTACGTGGTGGACGTCCGCCCGGCGATCCGGGCGCTGACCGGCGGCAGCGGCCGTGGCGGCCGGAGCAACACCGGCCCGTACGGCCCCTGGTAGGCCGACGACAACGCCGCAGCCCGGGCGGGATCTCACCCGCCCGGGCTGCGGCGTTTCCTGGAGGCACCGCCCAGCGCGGAACCCCTCGGCGCGGAACCCCTCGGCGCGGACTCCCGGCGCGGAACCCCTCAGCCGAGGATCAACTGCACCGGATTGCGCTCCAGCAGCAGCACCGCGACGTCGTCGGTCAGCGCGCCGCCGTTCAGCTCCTCCACCTCGGCGATCGCGCTGTCGACCAGCCGCCCCCGGGTCAGCCCCGCGGACTGGTGGTCGGCGATCAGGTCGGTCAGCCCGTCCTGGCCGAGGCGGCGCGACCCGGCCCCGACCCGGCCCTCGATCAGTCCGTCGGTGTAGAGCAACAGCCGCCAGCCGGGCAGGAGTTCGAGCTCGTGCGCGGGCCAGGCGGCCTGCCCGTCGTGGCAGGGCAGCAGTCCGAGCGCGGGCCCGGCGAGGTCGGCGGGCAGGGAGACGGGGGCGTGGTCGCGGCCGAGCAGCAGCGGCGCCGGGTGTCCGGCGAGGTAGAGCCGGGCCCGCTCGCCGGTGCCGAGCGAGTCGAGGCCGGTGTCGGCGCCGCCGGGCTCGATGACCAGCATGCAGAGCGTCGCGAAGATCTCGTCGCTGCGCCGCTCGTGCTCCAGCACGTGCTGGAGGGTGGTGAGCAGGGTTTCGCCGGTGAGGCCGGCGAAGACCAGGGTGCGCCACGCTATCCGGAGCGCGACGCCGAGCGCGGCCTCGTCCGGGCCGTGGCCGCAGACGTCGCCGATCACGACGTGGACGGTGCCGTCGTCGGTGCGCACGGCGTCGTAGAAGTCGCCGCCGAGCAGGGCGCGGCGCCGCCCGGGGCGGTAGCGCCGGGTGAAGGAGAGCCCGGCGCCGTCCAGCAGCGGGGTGGGCAGCAGGTGGCGCTGGAGGCGGGCGTTCTCCTGGCCGCGCAGCTCGGCCTCGACCAGGCGGCGCTGGGACTCGTCGGCGCGCTTGCGTTCGACGGCGTAGCGCAGGGCGCGGGCCAGCAGCGGGCCGTCCGTGTCGTGCTTGAGCAGGAAGTCCTGGGCGCCGGCGGCGACGGCGGCCGCGCCGAGTTCGGCCCCGGCGGCGTCGGTGAGCACCACGACGGGGATGTGCGGGGCGCGCCGGAGCAGCTCGTGCAGGCCCTCCAGACCGTCCGAGGCGTCGGACGGGTGGGGCAGGTCGGCCGGGGAGGCCAGGTCGAGCAGCACGCAGCCGAATTCGGGACTGCGGGTGCGCCCGCGCCGGGCGGCGGTGGCGGCCTGGGCCAGCAGTCGGGTGGCCTGGTCGAGGCCGCGGGCCCAGTGGATCTCGATCGAGGTGCCGCTGTCGGCGACCGCGGCCTTGATCAGCTGGGCGTCCGAGGCGTCATCCTCGATGACCAGCAGCCGCAGCGGTGCGGCACCGCCGTCGGCGGGCCCGTCACCCGGTGCCGGAACGTTTCCCACCTCGGCCAGGTGTGACGGGTGCCGCCCGCCGTGCGCGGTCCGGACCGGCTGTGACCGGGGGTGAGGCATCGGGGGAGCTGCCGTCGCCGGGCCGGTCGTTGCCGGGCGCTTACGGGCATGGCCGACGGGGGCGCCGTCATGGGCGCCCGGCAGGTCCGCGGCACCAGGTGCCCGCCCGTCTCCCGTTGCGGGCATCGGTGGTTCCTCCCTTTCCCCGACTGCGTAACGGCCGGCGTCCGTCCGCGGTGCCCGCCTGGCACCTCGCGTCGGGGAACTTCTCGCGACCATAACGTGATCTCCGGGGATTTCTTCGGCCGACCGGCGCCGTTGTGGTTATTGCCACGCCGGTGGCGGTGTGGTGATCAGACTCGGATGACGGCTCGGATCCCGTTCCGGCGGCTGCCGGGCGGGCTCGGGAAAGGGGGCAGGTGATGGTGATGCGGATCACCCTGGTCGAGGGTGACATCACGGAACAGCGAGTGGACGCGGTGGTGAACGCCGCCAACTCGTCCCTGCTGGGCGGCGGCGGGGTGGACGGTGCGATCCACCGCAAGGGCGGACCGCAGATCCTGGAGGAGTGCCGTCGGCTGCGGGCCTCGCACTGGGGCAAGGGGCTGCCCACCGGGCGCGCGGTGGCGACCACGGCCGGACGGCTGCCGGCCCGGTGGGTGGTGCACACCGTCGGGCCGGTGTATCTGGCGGAGGAGTACGAAGCGCGGGCTGAGCTGCTGGCCTCCTGTTATCGCGAGTCGCTGCGCGTGGCGGCGGAGTTGGGAGCGGGCACGGTGGCTTTCCCGGCGGTGTCGGCCGGGATCTTCGGCTGGCCGCCGGCGGACGCGGCCCGGATCGCGCTCGGCACCGTCGCCGAGGTGCTGGACGGCGGTGACGTGCGGGCGGGCGCGGAGCTGGCGGAGGTGCGGTTCGTGCTGTTCGGGGAGGAGATGTACGAGGTGTTCGAACAGGCCCTGGGGGTGCTGCTCGGCCAGGGTGGCTGACGGCTGTGCGCGGCTGGGCGTGGTGGGCACTGAGCGGCGTGTGATGTCGTCGCCCGATGGCCTCCATCGTGACGTGGCGAGGCGTCAACATGCTAGAGATATTCGATAATTCGTTCGGGTGAATGGCGCGAAGGGCGCGCGTCGCCTGTCCGACCGGGCGGCCGTACGGTCCTACGGGGCCGCGACCCAGCCCGGGAGGTTCGGGACCACGGCCTCGGCGACCCGCTGCACGACCGCGTCGTCGACGTTCTTGCCGTCCTGGCGGAAGACGGTGATCTCGAAGGCCCGGCCGCCCGGGTCCTTGGCGTTCTTCGCGATGACGAGGTTCCGCGTGGTGGGGCCGTCCTGGCTGCTCTTCCCGCCCGGCGCGAACAGCGTCATCGTCCGGCCCCAGGTGGTCACCGCGGGGTGGCCGAGGACGGTGACCCGGGTGGCGCCGAAGGACGTCCAGTCGCCCATCGACCAGGCCGAGACAGGGCTCTCCGAGAGGTTGACGACGGTGTCCTGGAGGCGCACCTCCGCCATGGTCTCCTTCTGCTCCTTGAAGGGGCCGGGCCCGGCGGTCGAGACCCGGTCGTCCGGCGTGCCGAGCAGCGTCGGCAGGTCGGAGCGGTTGAGCGCGGCGCAGAACGCCGCGTAGTCCGCCGGGAGGTCCGCCGAGGACGGCGCGCAGGTGGCGTCCGCCCGGTGGGGCTTGAGGGCGCCCGTCCCGGCCAGGGCAGCCACGGCGCCACAGGCCACGACGATCACGGCCCCCGCCGCGATGACCGCCTTGTTGTTCCGCTCGTTCGTCTCCACCCCTGGACCCCCCGTACAACGGGTCCTCGATCGTTCGAGCACCCCGTAAGCGGAGATGATCTTACGGTGCCCCGTCGCTCTGATCTGCGCCGGTGCCCGTGCCCCGGCCGCCCGCTACGGCGCGAGCGCCGTCCAGGGCACCGTGACCTCGCCCTGCCGCCACCGCCCGCGCGCGTCCACCAGCGGCCAGCTGCCCGCCAGCGCCGTGCACGCCGCCACCCAGCGCTGCCGCGCCCCGAACGCCCCGTACGGCGCGGCCGCCGCCCAGGCCCGGTCGAAGTCGGCCAGGAAGGCGTGCACCGGCCGCCCCGGCACGTTGTGGTGGATCAGCGCCTTCGGCAGCCGTTCGGCCAGGTCGGAGGGCTGTTCCAGGCCGCCCAGCCGGGCCGCGAAGGTCACCGTCCGGGGCCCCTCCGGGCCGAGCGCGACCCAGACGTGTCGCCGTCCGATCTCGTCGCAGGTGCCCTCGACCAGCAGCCCGTCCGGGGCGAGCCGGGCGCACAGCCGCTCCCACACCCCGGCCACCGCCGACTCCTCGTACTGCCGCAGCACGTTGGCCGCCCGGATCAGCTGGGCCGGCGCGCCGCCGTCCAGCGGCACCTCGAAGCCGCCGCGCCGGAAGGTGAGCAGCGGCGCCTCGGCGTACGGCAGCGCGGCCGCGACCCGCTCCGGCTCGATCTCGATCCCGACCACCCGGACGTCCGGCCGCACCGTGCGCAGCCGCCCGGCCAGCTCCACGGCCGTCCAGGGCGCCGCGCCGTAGCCGAGGTCGACCGCCACCGGCGGCCGCTCGGCGGCGCGCAGCGTACGGCCCAGGGTGTGCGCGATCCAGCGGTCCATCCGGCGCAGCCGGTTGGTGTTGGTGGTGCCCCGGGTGACGGTCCCCACCGGACGGCCGGTCCGCCCGCGGGCGGGCGCGGTGGTCGCGGGGTCGAAGGAGGCAGCCATGTCCAGAAGGGTAGTCGGCCCGTGCCGCGACCTGGGCGGATGTCGGCCCGGCCGGGGGCGCCGGCCGGTCCCTGACAGCTCACTGCCCGGACCGGGAATGCCGGACGACCGCCTCGTGGTTGGCACACTGGTGGTGATGTGTGCCCGGACGGGGCAGCGCACACCGGACATGCGGCGGCCCGCCACGCGGACCGCCGAGACGGGCCGCACACGAGGAGGCTTCAGCCAGGTGATCCAGCACCCCGTCCGTTCGGTACGCCGTGCCCAGTCCGCCGCGCCCGCGCGCGGCCGGCTCCAGTCGCTCGTCCCGGGCCGCCGCCGTCCGCGCCGAATAGCCATGCTGAGCGTGCACACCTCGCCGCTGCACCAGCCCGGCACCGGGGACGCCGGCGGGATGAACGTCTACATCGTCGAGCTGGCCAAGCGCCTGGCCGAGCTCAACATCGAGGTCGAGGTGTTCACCCGGTCGATCTGTTCGGACGACGCGCCGACCGTCGAGCTGGCCCCGGGCGTGCTGGTGCGGCACGTCACCGCCGGGCCGTACGAGGGCCTGGTCAAGGAGGACCTGCCGGCCCAGTTGTGCGCCTTCACCCACGGGGTGCTGCGTACCGAGGCCGGCCACCGCCCCGGCCACTACGACCTGGTGCACTCGCACTACTGGCTCTCCGGGCAGGTCGGCTGGCTGGCCGCGCAGCGCTGGGGGGTGCCGCTGGTGCACACCATGCACACCATGGCGAAGGTGAAGAACGCCGCGCTGGCCGAGGGTGACACGCCCGAGCCCGCGGCCCGGGTGATCGGCGAGACCCAGGTGGTCGAGGCCGCCGACCGGCTGATCGCCAACACCACCGAGGAGGCCGCCGAGCTGGCGCTGCACTACGGCGCCCGGCCGGACCAGCTGGCCGTCGTCCACCCCGGGGTGAACCTGGACGTCTTCCGCCCCGGCGGCCCGTCGGCCGCGGCCGACGCCCGGGCCCGGCTGGGCCTGCCGCAGGACGCGGCCGTGCTGCTGTTCGCCGGGCGGATCCAGCCGCTGAAGGCGCCGGACGTGCTGCTGCGGGCGGTCGCCGCGCTGCTGGAGCGCCGTCCGGAGCTGCGTGAGCGCCTGGTGGTGCCGGTGGTCGGCGGCCCGTCCGGCACCGGGCTGGCCCGTCCGGAGAGCCTGCACAAGCTGGCCGCCCAGCTGGGCATCGGCGATGTGGTGCGCTTCCACCCGCCGGTCGGCCAGGCGAGCCTCGCGGACTGGTACCGCGCGGCGACGGCCCTGGTGATGCCCTCGTACAGCGAGTCCTTCGGGCTGGTCGCGCTGGAGGCGCAGGCCTGCGGCACCCCGGTGGTGGCGGCCGCGGTCGGCGGCCTGCCGGTCGCGGTGCGGGACGGCGACTCCGGATCCCTGGTGAACGGCCACGACCCGCTGCAGTGGGCCAGCGCGCTGGAGCCGTACGTGACCGACCGGGCGCTGGTGGCCCGGCGCGGCGCGGCGGCGGCCCGGCACGCGGGCGCCTTCGGCTGGGACACCGCCGCGGCGACCACCGCCGAGGTGTACGCCGGCAGCCTGGCCCGCCCGGCCGGCCGCCTGGCCGGGGCCCGCCGCCGCCCGGCCTGACATCGGGGCGTTCGGTGCGCGCGGCGGCTGCGCCCTGCGGGCCGCGCTCCACGGGCTGCGCTTCACGGGTACTGGCGAGTAACGTCACCCCCATGGCAATCCGCACCAAGGACGAGGCCCTGACCCTCCTGCGCACCGCCCTGGACGACGCCGGGGTGGCCTGGGAGCCGGCCGCCGCCGACCCGTACACGCTGGTGGCGACCCTCCCGGGCACCCGCAAGCTGTCCACCACCTGCGCCCTGCGGGTCGGCGACCACACCCTGTCGGTGAACGCCTTCGTGATCCGCCGCCCGGACGAGAACCACGAGGCCGTCTACCGCTGGCTGCTGGAGCGCAACACCCGGATGTACGGCGTCGCGTACGCCGTCGACCAGCTCGGCGACGTCTACCTGGCCGGCCGCCTGCCGCTGGAGGCGCTCACCCCGCAGGCCGTGGACCGGCTGCTCGGGACGGTGCTGGAGAACGCCGACGAGCCCTTCAACACCCTGCTGGAGCTGGGCTTCGCCTCGGCGATCCGGCGCGAGTGGGAGTGGCGGACCAAGCGCGGGGAGTCCACCCGCAACCTGGCCGCCTTCGCCCACCTGACCGGCCCGAAGGCCGACTGACCTCGGGCGTGTCCTGCGGATCCCCGCCGGGTCCTGATCCGGCGAGATCCACAGGACGCGCCAGGCCCTCAGGCGCCTGCCGGAGCCTTCTCGACCTCCGCTGCGGGCGCCGCCGCGGGCGCCGCCACCTCGGTCACGGCCCCGGTGCGGCGCCCGGCCGCACCCGTCCGGCGGGCCAGCGCCACGTACCCGAGCGCCGCCACCGTGCCGACCGCCCCGCAGGCCAGCCAGAGCGCGGCCGGCCCGGCGTACTGCAGCAGCAGCCCGCCGCCCGCCGGGCCGAGCAGCGAGGCGAGCGACCAGGACAGCGAGTAGACGCCCTGGTAGCGGCCGCGCGCGTGGGTGGGCGCCAGCTCGGCGATCAGGCCCATCATCACCGGGGTGTGGAGGATCTCTCCGACGGTCCAGACGCCCACCGAGAGCGCGAACAGCCATGCCGAGGAGCCGGCCAGTGCGGCCAGCCCGAAGCCCCAGCCGGTGAGCAGGCAGCTGGAAATCAGCAGTCCCGTCCGCGAGCGGCCCTCCATCCACCGGGTGAGCGGGATCTGCAGCACCACGATCAGCAGCCCGTTCAGGCCGATGACCAGCCCGTACTCGGTGGGCGTGATGCCCGAGGCGCCCATGTCCACGGCCAGCGTGGTGGAGCCCTGCTGGAAGAGCAGGGCGACCAGCAGGGTCAGCCCGACCAGCGCCATGAACGGGGCGTCCCGGAGCACCGCGAGCAGGCTGGTCTTCGGCTCGGCGGCGTCGGCCGGGTGCTCGGGCGAGGCCTGCGGCTTGGTCTCCGGGATCCGGACGAAGATCACCACCGCGCAGACCAGGGTGGTGAGCGCGTCCAGCAGGAAGAGTGTGAGGTAGCCGTGGGTGGCGATCAGACCGGCCGCGGCGGCGGAGAGGCCGAAGCCGATGTTGATCGCCCAGTAGTTCAGCGAGTACGCCCGGACCCGGTCCTCGGCCGGGACGAGGTCCGCGATGATCGCCGAGGTGGGCGGCCGGGTCGCGTTGTTGCACAGGCCCACCAGGAAGGCCACCGCGGCGATCGCCACCTGGCCGTCCACGAAGCCGAGCACGGCGGTCGACACCGCGGTGCCGAGCTGGGCGGCGACCAGCGTCGGCCGGCGTCCGATCCGGTCGGTCAGCACGCCCGCGCCGACCGCCGAGATCGCCGAGCCGAGGCCGAACAGCGAGGCCACCAGGCCCGCGTAGGAGGGTGAGTACCCGCGCTCGGCGGTCAGATAGAGCGCCAGGAACGTGACGACGAAGGATCCGAGCCGGTTCACCAGTGTGCTCACCCAGAGCCACCAGAACTGCCGTGGCAACCCGCCCACCGTCTCCCGCACCACTCTTCGGATCCGGGGGTTGCTGACCAGGCTGACGAGCATGTGGGGGCTCCCGAGGGCAGGCGTCCGCTGAGCGGCGCGGGCAGGCCCGGTCAGCCGACGCATGTAAGCAGCAGATGTGCGGCGCACACATTACCCACCGGGCCAAGGTCCCCACCAGGGGTTTTCCGGCCCTCCACTAAGCTGGGGGCCATGGCTGACACGACGTACCGACTCATCCTGCTCCGTCACGGCGAGAGCCAGTGGAACCAGAAGAACCTGTTCACCGGTTGGGTCGACGTCGACCTCAACGAGAAGGGCGAGAAGGAGGCCGCCCGCGGCGGCGAGCTCCTGTCCGCCGAGGGTCTGCTCCCCGACGTGGTGCACACCTCGCTGCTGCGTCGCGCCATCCGCACCTCGCAGATCGCCCTGGACAAGGCCGACCGCCACTGGATCCCGGTCAGCCGCAGCTGGCGCCTGAACGAGCGGCACTACGGCGCGCTGCAGGGCAAGGACAAGGCCCAGACCCTGGCCGAGTTCGGCGAGGAGCAGTTCCAGCTGTGGCGCCGCTCCTACGACACCCCGCCGCCGGTCCTGGCCGACGACAACGAGTACTCGCAGGCCGGTGACGCCCGCTACGCCGAGATCCCGAGCGAGCTGCGTCCGCGCACCGAGTGCCTGAAGGACGTCGTCGAGCGGATGCTCCCGTACTGGTACGACGCCATCGTCCCGGACCTCGCCGCCGGCAAGACCGTTCTGGTCACCGCCCACGGCAACAGCCTGCGCGCGCTGGTCAAGCACCTCGACGGCATCTCCGACGCCGACATCGCGGGCCTGAACATCCCGACCGGCATCCCGCTGGTCTACGAGCTCGACGCCGACTTCAAGCCGGTCGTCGCCGGCGGCCGCTACCTGGACGCCGACGCCGCTGCCGCCGCCATCGAGGCGGTCAAGAACCAGGGCAAGAAGTAACCCTGACAGCCAAACGGCCCCTCACCTGCGCTTTTGGCGCTGGTGAGGGGCCGTCGTCATTCCCGGGCCGTCTGTGGGCCGTCAGCCTTCGTGATCTTGGACCCCGAAGACCCCTTCCATGGCCTTCCGGGCCCGGTGCCGGCTGTCCGGCATCAGGTGGGCGTACACCCGCAGCGTCAGGCCCGGATCGGCGTGCCCCAGGTACTCGCTGACGGCCTTGATGCTCTCCCCGGCGTCCAGCAGGACCGAGGCGAAGAAGTGCCGGAGGGCGTGCATGCCGTGCTCCCGGGCGGACGCGTAGCCCTCGCCCTTGCCCGGCTTCGGGATGACCCCGGCGGCGGCCAGCGCGGGCTTCCAGTAGTCCTCGTTGAGCATGCCGCGCCAGACGATGTGGTCCGACGTGCTGGTGAAGATCAGTTGCTTGGTGACGGGCGGCCCGCCCACCTTCATCCAGGGCAGCGTGATCTCCACCGGCGGGAACCGCTCCATGTGGGCCTTGAGCGCGTCGGCCACCGGCCGGGGGAGCGGTACGCTCCGCAGCGTCCCGCCCTTCGGCGGCGCGAACACCGGCTTGCTCCGGCTCAGCTTGAGCTGCTGGGTGACGTGCATCGTGCTGGCGTCGAAGTCCAGCGCGTCCACGGCCAGGCCGAGGATCTCGCCCTGTCGCAGCCCGCAGCCCGCAGCCGGCGCCGACGTCCACCGTGGCCCGGTAGCGCTCGGTCATGGCTTCCCGGACGGCGAAGACCCGCTCCGGCTCCCAGGGGACGACCCGCCGAGCCCCGACCACGGGCGGGCGCACGGTCCGGGCGACGCACGGGTTCCGGAGCAGGATGCCGTCGTCCACGGCCGCGCTCAGGACGGCCCGGACGTTGGAGAAGATGACCCGGGCGTACGACCCCGACACGCCGGAGGTCTCCAGCTCGGCCACGAACTCCCGGATGTGGCTGGGCTGGAACGAGCTGAGCGGCCGGGCCCCAATCCGCGGGAAGGCGTGCCGCCGGAGCTGCGACTGCATCGAGGCCTGCGTGTTGGGGTCGCTGGTCTGGCTCCTGAGCCAGTGCTCGGCGAACTCCTGGAACGTGGTCTTCGCCGCCGTCGGGTCGAGGTACTGCCCGCGCGACATGTCGGCCTCGATCCGGGCCAGCCACTCCTCCGCCTGCCGCTTCTGGCGGTCGGGGAAGCTCTTGCTCTTCTCGGTGCCGTCCGGGGCGACATAGCGGGCCCGGTACCGCTTGCCGGTGCCGTAGCGGTCGGTGCGGACGCGGCGGGGCTTGCCGTCCGGGCCAGGCTCGGTCTTGTACCAGCGGTCTTGGATGTGTCCGGCCATGAGGCCGCTCCTTGGGGTTGGGGCGTGGACGTGATGGAGGGAGGCGTCAGGCCAGGCGCCGGAGGGGTGTCAGAGCCGTCAGAAATGGGCGTCAGACGCGTCAGACACCCCTCGCGCGCACGTGTTACCTGGGGAAATCGGCCCGTTCGGCGTCACGGTCGTCTGACGCGTCAGACGTGTCAGGGCCGTCAGAAGCAGGGCCGGGCGGTGGTTCAGGCGGCCTGGTGGGTCTGGTCGGCGACCCACTGGGCGACGGCTTCGGGGTGGTAGCGAAGGTGCCGGCCGACACGGAAGGCGGGCGGGCCGGTGCGCTTGCGGCGCCACTGGTGCACGGTCTCCAGCGGGACACCGAACATCGCGGCGATGTCCTCGGGGGTGAGGAAGCGGGCGGGCAGGGCAACCACGGTGGGTCGGGTGTCGGCCGGGGTGCTGCGGTTGGCCAAGGTGTTCTCCTGGGCGGTTGGGCCTGTCTGTCGCCTGTCGTGTCACCTGTCGCCTGTCACCTGTCTTGTCGCCTGTAAGGCGCTGGTCAGGGGGTGGTTTCGGGGCTGCGGGGCCCCGTTCCGGGACCGGGACGACAGGTGAGAAGCGATTCCCAAACCGCGTGGCACGGCTGCCGCTCGAATTTTCGCGCGCATCACTCTCGTTCGGGTGATCGCTGATCGGCACGCGCATAGGA
>NZ_JBICZB010000013.1:112400-137482 GCF_043201815.1 Kitasatospora sp. NPDC048296 | reverse complement strand
GGGCCCGGTGGCTGGGCTTTGTGGTGGTGCACAAGGTGTGGCGTTGCGGGGGTTGCCTTCGCACATAGGGTGGCGGCCTGCGCGGTGGGGCCACAGCCGGGGGGGGGCGGCCCCGGGTGGCACGGGGGGCCGCCCGGTGGGGAGTGCGTCAGCGGCTGGTCGGGAAGTCGTCGGAGCGGATGCCGGCGATGAAGGAGCGCCAGGCATCGCGGCTGAAGCTGAGCGCCGGGCCGTGGGGGTCCTTGCTGTCGCGGACCGGGATGATGTCGGTGATGCCGTCGGCGACTTCGATGCAGTCGCCGCCTGCGGCATTGCTGTAGCTGCTCTTGCGCCATTCCAGGTCAGGTGACATGCGGATGACCTCCTGAAGCCACCAGTTGGGGGTGGGCTGCCCCGCGTCGTGCGGGGCAGCCCACGGTACTGGGTCAGTTGGTGGTCGGGAACTCGTTGGCGCGGATACCGGCCACGAATGCGCTCCAGGCACTGGCGTCGAAGCTGAGTACCGGGCCATGTGGGTCTTTACTGTCCCGGACCGGAACGAGTCCATCGGAACAGACAGCAACTTCAACGCAGTCGCCGTCGCCATTGCTGTAAGTGCTCTTGCGCCAAGTGGCTTTGTGGGATCGATCTCTCATATGTCGTACTCCTCTGCGACGTTCCTCAACCAGGAGATGGCCTTCTCGGGTTGGACCGATGAGGCCATGAGTCGGTGGAATACGTCTTCATGGCGAGCAATCTCAGTTTGCTCCTCGACGTACGTCTTGCTGGTGATGGTTTCGGAGTAGGCGACACTGCCAACGATGTCGCTGAACGAGAAGACCGAGAAGGATGAGCCCATCGCGGCATGCGCACCAGCGGAGAAGGGGAGTACTTGCACAGTGATGTTCGGGTGCTGTTCTGCCAGGTCGGCGATGTGCCGTAGCTGCTCTGCCATGACAGTGTGGTCACCGACTGGGCGACGGATAACTGCTTCGCCGAAGATTGCCCAGATGTGCGGCGGGTTGTGACGATCGAGGATCCGCTGACGCTCCATTCGGAGGGCGAGCCTGCGTTCGACCCCTTCAACTGACTCTGTTGGCTGCATCGAGCGGATCACGTTCCGTGCGTAGGCCTCGGTCTGCAGCAGTCCAGGGACCAACTCGCACTGAAACGTCAGGATCTTTGTGGCGTCGGATTCGAAGCCGACATAGGCGCGGAATCGTTCCGGGACCGCCTCGCCGAACGCGTGCCACCAGCCCTGCTGGCGGCTCTGTCGCGTCAGGCTGAGGAAGTGCTTCACTTCGTCGGGTGAAGTGACGCCGTAGTGGGCGAGGAGCTTTGCGGCGTCGCGCTCTTGTAGCGGTACCAAGCCGCTCTCGATGCGGCTCAGCTTCGAGGCGGACCAACCCAGCGCAGCGGCGACGTCCTTGGCGTTCAGCTCGCGCGCGGCGCGCAACTTGCCAAGCTCGCCGCCGAGCCTACGCCGCAGCACGGTTGGACTGCTCATGCGTCACGCTCCCTGGCCGTTCGCTTCCTTGCATAGTTTGCCACCCTTCCCGGCACCCAATCGCGATGCATGATCGTGCAATTGCTCGGGTGAAGCGGTTGCATGCAATTGCTCTGCCAGGGCATGCTACAGGGAGTAGTCCGTCGGGTCGCCTGAGTGATCACGACTGGTCTACGACCGGGCATTCCTTTGCCTTTGCTCGGCCGTCACATGGCTTCAACCCCTCTCCCTGGAAGGTGACTTCGCCATGTCTCGAAACTCCTCCGCCGTCTGGCTCCCGCGCAGCCGCCGCTCCCCGGCCATCGCTCGCCAGCGACTGTCCGTCCTCCTCTCCGCCAGCCCCGACGGGAAGCGCTTCCTCGACTCCGGGCTCGTGGTCGCGACCGAACTCGTCACAAACGCCGTCCTGCACGGCACGCCGGTCGGGCACCTCATCTACTTGGCGCTGGACGTCGACCCGACCCGCCTTCGCATCGAGGTCCACGACGCCCGGGGCGACCACCTCCCCGCCATCTCCGCGCCCGGTCTCGACGGCGAGACCGGGCGCGGCCTCCGCCTCGTCGACTCGCTCACCAAGCGCTGGGGCTGCTGCCCCCGTCGGCCGGTCGGCAAGATCGTCTGGGGCGAGGTGGCCGCGTGAGGGCCGATCACGACATCCTCGTGGAGATCCCCGGCGTCAAGCCGCCGGGCGTCCGCATTCTCAACCCCTCGACGCTCGAATCGATCTGGGAGTCGATCCGCTTCGTCCCGATGTCCCGCGCCCAGCTCCAGATCCTGGAGCGTCGCTTCACCGGCCCCTGTGCCGAGCGTGACGTCATCCGCCACCTCGCCGGGAACCCCGTCCTCGTCGTCCCCGTCGGCGAGCACGAGGTGCGCATCAGCTGGGCGAACCCGGCCGGGGAGCCCGCGTGATCGACCGCGCCCGGGGCTGGTGGTTCCGGCACTGCTCCCGTACTCGCGTCGCCCGTCTCATGCGTGCCGAACGGCGCCGACTGGAGGCGGAGTTGGCGCTGTGGTTGCCCGAGGCTTCCGCGGCTGTCCGCCGACGGGTGCTCGCCTCGATCGAGGAGGGTGAATCCACCTAATCGCGCCCGCCCCTGCGTGCTAGGTTTGAACGCGTTCAAAGAGGGGGTGTGGCTGTGGTTCCCGTGAGTGCGAGGTGGTCGGCCAGTGCGGCGGTTGCCGTGTTCGTCGTGCCCCTGGTGCTCCTCGCGGTGACGCGCGACGGGGTCGGTCTGCAGCTCTTCCTGTGCGCGGTCGGGCTGTTGACCGCCGCCATCTGTGCCGTGCCGGTCTTCTGCCGTCGCCAGGACCGGTTCCGGGTCGCCTGTGCGGCGGCCGGGTTCACGGTCGCCGGGGTGTGGGTGCCGTTGCTGATCCTCGGCCTCCTGGCCGTCCTGGGCTTGGGCGGTTGGGTCTGGTACCTCGCGTTCCTGTTCATGCCGGTCGCGGCGATCGCCGCGCTGATCGCCGCCTTCCAGCGGGCTCGCGGGCCCGAGTGCGGTCGGGTGGCGGTCGCTCTCGGGTGGTCGGCGGCGGCCGCCTCGGTCGCCTGCTGGTTCCCGCTGGTCGCCTGAGGCCGGCCGACCCGACACGGCGTCGGGCTGACCGGCCTCATCGCTTCACGGTCAGCCGGCGACGACGGTGGCCCAGGTCCTGGCGCGCGTGAGCTCGGCGTCGGCGATGTACGCGGAGAGGTCCACCGAGGACCTGGTCCACGCGCCGTCGGGCGAGGTGACGCTCACCGGTACGGTCGCGGCCGACAGCACGCTGGTACAGGGAACGTGGACCGAGCCACGGCCCGAGGTGCCGGCCTGCGAGGCCTGCACGGTGATGGCGGCCGACTGGAAGTCCGCCAGGCACCGGTAGGTGACCGAGACGTTCAGCGTCTGCCCGGCATCCGCCACGCTGGCGCTGTTGACGCCTATCAAGAGGGTCCCGGCGTGCGCGGGTGCGGTGGCGAGGGCCACGCCGACCGTGGCGAGGGCGGGGACGGCCAGGTATCGGGCGAACTTCGTGCGAATGGATGCGCTCATGACAGCCTTCTCTCGGCGATGGTGGCATCGGGCATGGTGAGGTGCTCGCGGTGAGCTCCCGCGCCCCCATGCTGCTGTCCGCTGCGGGCCGGGGTGTCGGGAGAGTTGGCAGACGTCTGAAATGGCACTGCGATGTGGCGTGGAGTCGCCCCGGCCTCGTGCTCCCGGCGTCGAGAGCGCGGCACTCGTCCTCGCATCGGCTGCCCGGCCGGTCGCGCGATCATCCTGGGCACCCGCAGCACGCCGAGCGGTTCATGCCCAGCTGGACGTGATCGGTGCGGCGTGGGGGGGGGGGGGGGCGGGGGCCCGGCCCCCCCCCCCCCCCCCCCCCGCCGGGCACCTCAGCCCGCGAAGTGCTCGCGCAGGGCGGCCAGGCCGGAGGTGAAGACGCCGTGCACCCGGTCGGAGGACTCCTTGCGGTGCTCGGGCTCGATGTCGAAGGTGACGCTCCACTCCACGAAGCTGGCGCCCAGTTCGGTCACCGGGGTGACCCGCAGGGTGGACCGGTAGCCGTCGAAGTGGAAGGTGCCGTCGGGGAAGCTGTAGGTGTAGCTGCGGGCCTCCTCGTCGTAGGCGACCAGGGTCTCGTGCAGCACGACGCCGTCGGGCAGTTCGAATACCCGGACCGCGCCGATCGCGTTGCCCGTCAGCTCGTTGCCGAGCCGGCTCGGCGGCAGGTGCGGGTGCCAGCCGCCGAGGCCGTGGAAGTCCCCGACCAGTTCCCACACCCGCTCGGCCGGAGCCTCCACCACCGTGCTGACCTTGATGCCCGCCATGCTCGTCACCGCCGTTTCTGACGTACCGTAAGGACGGGCTCCATCCTCGGGCCGGCGGCGGGGTGGACGCCAGGGGGCAGGCCGTAGGATCGCCGATCATGGACCCGAGAACCGGACTGATCGCCGTTCCGCCCGGCCGCGTCACGCTCTCCGACCGCCGCACGCAGCGGAGTTGGGAGGTCGACGTCGCCGCGTACGAGCTGGCCGCCTGTCCGGTCACCCGCGAACAGTACGAGGGCGTCGCGGGCGACCGCCGCCCCGCACACAGCGTCTCGTGGCTCGACGCCGTCCGCTGGTGCAACAAGCTCTCCGGGCGCGAAGGTCTCAGGCCCGCCTACGAGTTGGACGGCGAGGACGTCGCCTGGGACCGCGCCGCCGACGGCTACCGGCTGCCCACCGAGGCCGAGTGGGAGCACGCCTGCCGCGCCGGTACGGACGGGCCGCGCTACGGCCCGCTGGACGAGATCGCCTGGCACCGCGGCAACTCCGGCGAACGCGCGCACGAGGTCGGCGAGCTACGGCCCAACGCGTACGGGCTGTACGACCTGCTCGGCAACGTGTGGGAGTGGTGCTGGGAGCTCTACGACCCCGAGGTGTACGGCAGCTACCGTGTCCTGCGCGGCGGCGGCTGGTTCGACGAGCACTGGAGTTGCCGCGCCTCCGTCCGCCGCCGCAGCCACCCGACCCTGCGGATCGACGACGTCGGCTTCCGGCTCGCGCGGTCGACCGGCCCCTGATCCCGGGATCCAAACCCTCTGACCCCGGGCGCGGGACTCGCACCGGCTCGCGGGCCGCATCCTGAGGAACTGTCAAACGATCTAGAACGTTGGCGCCTTCGTGAACCCAGAGAAGATCTTCCTCCGCCCGATCGCCGAAGCCGACCTCCCGGCCTTCGACGAGCTGATCAACGACCCCGAAACGGCGGGCGAGTTCCAGTGGTACGGCTGGGGGGACCCCAACCGGTTCCGCCGCCGGTGGGCCGAGAACGGGCTACTCGGCGACGAGCAGTCGATATTCGCGGTCGCCACCGAGGGCGAGTTCCTCGGCTTCGTCGCCGCCATGCGGAAGGGCCCCCGGCCGGCCGCTTCGTACTGGAGCATCGGCGCGCAGCTGATGCCGCAGGCCCGCGGGCGCGGCATCGGCACCCAGGCCCAACGGCTGCTGGTGGACTACCTGTTCGCGTACACGCCGGTGATGCGCCTGGAGGCGGACACCGAGGCCGGCAACCTCGCCGAGCAGCGCGTCCTGGAGAAGCTGGGCTTCACCCGTGAGGGGGTTCACCGGGCGATGAACTTCCGGGGCGGGCAGTGGCGCGACATGGTCTACTACAGCCTGCTGCGCACCGACCCGCGCCCCTAAGGGCTCCTGACGAATGTGGCGGGCCTGACCTGCGGGAACGAGGCGTACCGGTCGGTCGCAGCCTGAGCCCGGAAGGATGCGCCGGTCGGCCCTCGTGCAAGCATCGCAGATCCGGATCACACGTGAACGGCCGCGGGACACCTCACTCGCACAACACGTCCCTCACGGCCACGTCCGCTTTCTCGTCAATCTGTAGCACGAGGCACGATCTCAGCAGAGATGAACCCCATGGACTGCACGCGGTCACCGGAGCTGGGCATCGCCGCAGCGGCTGTGACCCGCCGACCTCGCATGCTCCGTCGGCCGGGGGTCCGCTGGAAGATCCGTAAGAACGTCGGTTTTCGTCAGGAGTCCTGAGCCCCTTCGTGGGTCGCTCCTCGGGCTCATCCCTGGGCCGGCGTGCCGAACAGCTGGAGGTTTCGGCCGGAAGCCGGGCGGTGGCGGGTTTCCGGCCGACCTCGCGCACGGGCGTTGACCGGTCGCCCCAAGCGGCGCTTGGCTCTTCCTCAACCGGGCTCGGGGGGTGTTCGAGCCCGGCACCGTGATCAGTCATCAGGGGAGGATGATCCATGACCACCGCCCGTACCCGCCGCTGGTCGGCCCGCGCCGCCGCAGTCCTGGTGGCCGTCGTCGTGGCCGGCACCGCGATGCCGGCCGCCGAGGCCCGGCCGCCCAAGGGTGACACCGCCCGCGTCAGTGAAGGATCCAAGGGGGAGCAGCTCGACGGCAGCTCGTCCGCGCTCGGGCTGAGCGACGACGGCCGCTACGCGCTGTTCTCCTCGGCGGCGACCAACCTGCTGCCCCAGGAGGGCACCCCGAACATGGACGAGATCTACGTGCGGGACCTGCGCAACGGCCACGTCGAGCGGGTCAGTGTCGCCGACGACGGCTCCCGGCTGAACGCCCTGACCTCCGAGGCCTCGATCAGCGGCGACGGCCGGTACGTCGCGTTCAGCACCACCGCCACCAATGTGGTGCCCGACCAGCCCAAGCACCGCAGCGACATCTACGTCCGCGACCTCTGGACCGGCAGCACCGAGCTGGTCACCGAAGGCGGCCTGCCCAGCACCGACGACCAGAGCGGCCGCGACGCCATGAGCCCCTCGATCAGCGGGGACGGTCGCTACGTCGCCTACGTCTCCGACCGCACCGACCTCGCCCCCGCCACCGAGAACCGCGGCGGGAAGAACATCTACGTCACCGACCGCTGGACCCGGACCACCCGACTGGTCAGCGCCGACCTGAACGGCCGGCCCGGCAACCGCGCCTCCTACTTCCCGACGATCAGCGCGGACGGCTCCACCATCGGCTTCGGCTCCATGGCGGGCAACCTGCTCTCGGCGGCCCCGGCCGACTCCACCGCCCCGGCCGACTCCACCGCCCCGACCGACTTCGCCGACGCGGGCCTCGCTGACGACACCGGCCCCGCCGACGACCCCGGCACCGCTGCCGACACCGGATCCGCACCCGGGGCCGGCTCCGCCAGGTTGGCGCCCCTGCCCCACTACCACCCCTACTACGTCTGGAAGGCCGACACCGGCCGGATCACCGTCGGAAGCCTGAACGAGGCCGGGCGGACGGCCGGTGCCCGCCCCGACGCCCGGGTCAGCCCGGACGGCCGCTACACGGTCTACAGCCTCGCGTCGCAAGGCACCGGGGTGCCCGGCCACGGCGACACACAGATGAACGTGTACGTGCAGGAGCTGGCCACCGGCAAGGTCACCAGGGTCAGCACCGGCCTGCCGGGCACGACCCCGAACGGCAGCTCGTCCGCGGGCGTCATGACCGCCGACGACCGCTGGGTCTACTTCGAATCCGCCGCCGACAACCTGGTCCCCGGCGACACCAACCAGGTCACCGACGTGTTCCGTCGCGACCTGTCGACCGGGACGATCGAACGGGTCAGCCTCACCCGTGACGGCGAGCAGAGCAACGCGACCGCCTACGGCCCCTACGTGGACGCCGACGGTGACACGGCGATCTTCACCGCCCAGGACGGCAACCTGGTGCCGGGGGACACCAACCTCCAGTGGGACGTCTTCCTGCGCCGCCTGTGAGGCTCTGACTCCCGGGGGGGGGAAACGCTCGTTGAGGAGTGAGGGGAGGGTGCGGCGTGGTGGGCCTGGCGGTTCGCCGTGTCAACCGCGCCGCACCTGACTGCATGTCACAGTGCTGTCCTGGTCGTGTCCTGACGATTGTGACGCTGCGCATGCCACCAAAAGCCGTCGGCCGACCGTCTTGTGGTGTGTCCAAGCAGTCAGCACGCATCGTCATCGGGGAGCCGCCATGTCCGTCCGTCACCGTCGTCCGCTGCTCGCTTCCGCCGTCCTCGTCGTCGGGGCGGGGCTCGCGTTGACCGCCTGCGGGCCCGACAACTCCGACTCGGCCGGCGGCTCGGCGCCCTCCGCGACCACCACGGTGGCCGCCCCGCCCTCGAAGGCGGGCGGGCCGGCCGCGCACCCCACCACCCACACGTCGCCGAGCGGCGCCCAGTCCGATGGGGGGAGTGCCGGCTCCGCCGCCCGCCCGTGCGACATCCAGAACCTCTCGATCCACGTGACGGCCCGCGCCGGGGCTCCCAGCCAGTGGGTGATCGACGTGCGCAACACCGGTGCGAGTGCCTGCAGTCTGAGCTCCACCCCGGGGGTCGACCTGGGCAACTCCGGCTCGCCCGACCAGAGCAAGAACATCAAGCCGGTGCTCGCCAGCGGCACCTCGCGCTTCGCGGTCCCGGCGGGCAAGAACGCCTACGCGGTGATCGACCTCGACCCGAGCGGCGCCACCACCGGCACCGCCCCCGGTATCAACGAACTCAACGTCCTGGCCGACCAGGAGGGCACCAACATGCCCCTCGCGAACACCCAGAACTTCCCGCTCCCCAGCGGCGTACACATCCTGAACCCCCGGATGGGCCTCTACCGGGCCGGCGTGGCGGAAGCGGTCACCTCCATGACGGCCGCCCCCAAGTAGCTGTGACAAGTCGGCCGCCAGGCAAGGGGTTTTCAGCGCTCGCCGTCGAGCTCCGCGGCCGGGTCGTGGGCACGCAGGTAGTGGGCGCCGGGGCCGGCCCGGCCGAGCCGGTCGTCGGCGTTGTGCAGGGCGCAGCGGGTGAGTGAGAGGCAGCCGCAGCCGATGCAGCCGGTGAGTCTGGCCTTGAGCCGTTCGAGTTCGGCGATCTGCTCGTCGATCCGGTCCTGCCAGGCGGTGGCGACCCGGTCCCATTCGGTGCCGCTGGGGGCGGGGCGCTCGGGCAGGCGGTCCAGGGCGTCGCGGGCCTCGTCGAGGGAGAGGCCGACCCGCTGGGCGGCGCGTACGAAGGCGATCCGGCGCAGCGTGCCGCGGGAGTAGCGGCGCTGGCCGCCGCTGGTGCGGGTGGCCTGGATCAGACCGAGGCTCTCGTAGTAGCGCAGCGCGGAGTGGGCGAGGCCGCTACGGGCGGAGAGCTGACCGATGGTGAGCAGGTCGACCGGGCGCGGGCAGGCGGCGCGGGCGTCGTCGGATTTCGCCGTCATGGGTGCTCAGTGTAGCCGCTTGACTTCAAGTCCGCTTGAAGTTGCACGATCGTGGCATGACGACGAAGACGCAGGGCGGGACGACGCGGACGAGCACGGAGACCGCCGGTCGGGCCCGCTTCGAGGACCTCCAGGCGCTGATGGCGCTGATGACCGGTGACGAGAAGCACGACGTCGCGGCCACCTCCACGCTGGACGCGCTCTGGGTGCTGTACGACCGGGTGCTGCGGGTCGCCCCCGACACCGCCGAGGCGCCGGAGCGCGACCGCTTCCTGCTCTCCAAGGGCCACGGCCCGATGGCCTACTACGCGGTGCTGACGGCCAAGGGCTTCATCGACCCCGCCGTCCTGCCGGGCTTCGGCGGCTACGACTCCCCGCTGGGCTACCACCCGGACCGCACCCTGCTGCCCGGCGTGGAGATCTCCTCCGGCTCGCTCGGCCACGGCCTGCCGCTGGCCGTCGGCACCGCGCTCGGCCTGCGGGCGCAGGGGCTGACCGATCCGGCGGTGTGGGTTCTGGTCGGTGACGCCGAGTTCGACGAGGGCTCCAACCACGAGGCGGTCGCCTTCGCCGGCGCGTACGGGCTGGACCGGCTGCACGTGGTGGTGATCGACAACTCCTCGGCCACCCACGGCTGGCAGGGCGGCATCGCCCAGCGGTTCGCGGCCGCGGGCTGGTCCACCGCGACGGTGGACGGCCGCGACCACGAGGCCCTGTACCGCGCCTACACCGCCGAGCACCCGGGCCGCCCGCACGTGGTGGTCGCCCGGGTGGAGCCGAAGACCACGGGCGAGCCGAAGAACGCCTGACCGCTCCCGCAAGCCAACCGACCCGCAGCGAAAGGCACTTCCCCGATGGACACCATGCGCGAGCGCTTCGTCGCCGTCACCACCCGCCTGCTGGACGAGGACCCCCGGCTGGCCGTCGTGCTGGCCGACATCACCGCCGCCGCCTTCGAGCCGGCCCGCGAGCGCCACCCCGACCGGGTGGTCAACGTCGGCATCCGCGAGCAGCTGCTGATCGGCGCGGCCGGCGGCATGGTGCTCGGCGGGATGCGCCCGATCGCCCACACCTTCGCCGGCTTCCTGGTGGAACGGCCCTTCGAGCAGCTCAAGTTGAGCCTGGTCCACCAGGGCGTCGGCGCCGTCCTGGTCAGCGCGGGCGGCTCCTACGACAACCCGGCGGCCGGCCGCACCCACATGTCCCCGGGCGACGTCGCCCTGCTGGACACCCTGCCGGACTGGACGGTGCACGTGCCGGGCCACCCGGACGAGGCCGAGCAACTGCTGAAGCACGCCGTCGCGGACGGCGACCGCAATGTGTACGTCCGGCTCTCCAACCACCAGAACGCCGCGCCCGTCGCGGTCGAGCCGGGCCGCTTCACCACCGTGCGGGCCGGTTCGCGCGGCGTGGTGCTCGCCGTCGGCCCGATGCTGGACGCGGTGCTGGCCGCCACCGAGGGCCTGGACGCCACCGTGCTGTACGCGGCGACGGTGCGCCCCTTCGACGCCGCAGGGCTGCGCGCCGCGGTCGGCGAGCGGGCGGACGTGGTGCTGGTGGAGCCGTACCTGGCGGGCACCTCGGCGAACGAGGCGCACGCGGCGCTGGCCGACCGCCCGCACCGGCTGCTGGCCCTGGGCGTGCCGCGCGAGGAGCACCGGCACTACGGCTCGATGGCGGAGCACCTGAGCGCCTACGGCCTGGACGCGCCCGCGCTGCGGGAGCGGATCGGCACCTTCCTCTGGTAGCTCAAACTTTGGTAGCTCAAACGCGTACGACCGCCACCGCGTCCGGCCCCAGCCGCACCGCCGTCCCCTCCAGCGCCGCCGCCCCGAAGGCCGCCACCAGCTCCCGCCCCGCGGCCTCCAGCGGCAGCGCCGCCTCGGCCGTGCCGAGGTTGACCGCCACCCGGTACGGCCCCCGGTGCACCACCAGCCAGCCGGCCGCCTCCTCGAACGCGACCCGCACCGCGCCCAGGTCCGGGTCGGACAGCTCCGGGCGCTCGCGCCGCAGCCGGAGCAACCGCCGGTACCAGCGGAGGAGTTCGGCGTGCGGGGCGCGCCGGGGCTCGGTCCAGTCGAGGACGGAGCGCAGCACGGTGGCCGGCTCCTGCGGGTCCGGGACGGCCTCGGCGGCCCAGCCGTGCTCGGCGAACTCCCGCCGCCGGCCCCGGCGGACGGCCTCCGCCAGGGCGGGGTCGGTGTGGTCGGTGAAGTACTGCCAGGGCGTCGCGGCGCCCCACTCCTCGCCCATGAACAGCATCGGGGTGAACGGCGAGGTGAGCACCAGTGCGGCGCCGCAGGCGAGCCGGCCGGTGGACACGGTGCTGGAGAGGCGGTCCCCGAGCGCCCGGTTGCCGACCTGGTCGTGGGTCTGCAGGTAGCCGAGCAGCCGGTGGCCCGCGCCCGGCGGGAACGGCCGTCCGTGGCTACGCCCCCGGAAGGAGGACCAGGTGCCGTCGTGGAAGAACCCGCGCCGTAGCGTCTTCGCGACGGCGGCGAGCGGCGCGCGCGCGAAGTCCCCGTAGTAGCCGTGGGATTCGCCGGTGAGCGCGCAGTGCAGGGCGTGGTGGAAGTCGTCGCTCCACTGCGCGGTGAGGCCCTGGCCGCCGGCCTCGCGGGCGGCGGTGGTGCGCGGGGTGTTGCGGTCGGACTCGGCCACCAGGAACAGCGGCCGGTTGACGGCCACCGCCAACTTCTCGACTTCGGACGAGAGTTCCTCCAGGAAGTGGACCGCCCGGTCGTCCGCGAGGGCGTGCACCGCGTCCAGCCGCAGGCCGTCGATCCGGTAGTCGCGCAGCCAGGTCAGCGCGCTGTCGATCAGGTAGCGGCGCACCTCGTCCGAGTCGGGGGCGTCCAGGTTGACCGCCGAGCCCCACGGGGTCTGGTGCCGCTCGGTGAAGTACGGGCCGTACAGCGGAAGGTAGTTGCCGGACGGGCCGAGGTGGTTGTGCACCACGTCCAGCACCACCCCGAGGCCCTTGCGGTGCGCGGCGTCCACGAAGCGCTTGAGCCCCTCGGGCCCGCCGTAGGGCTCGTGGACGGCCCACAGCGAGACCCCGTCGTAGCCCCAGCCGTGTTTGCCGGGGAACGGGCAGACCGGCATCAGCTCGACGAAGTCCACGCCCAGCTCGACCAGGTGGTCCAGGTGGTCGGCGGCGGCGTCGAAGGTACCGCGCGCGGTGAAGGTGCCGATGTGCAGCTCGTACAGCACCGCGCCGGGCAGCGGGCGGCCGCGCCAGCCGGTCTGCGACCAGCGGAAGGCGGTGTGGTCCACCGCGCGGCTGGGGCCGTCGGGTCCGTGCGGCTGCCGGGGCGAGCGCGGGTCGGGCAGCGGTGGGCCGCCGTCGAGGCGGAAGGCGTAGTCGCCCTCGGGGGCCTCGCCGGCCCACCAGCCGTCCCGGTCCGGGCTGCGGGCCAACTCGTGGTCGAATCCGTTGATGCGGACGGTGACGCGGGAAGTCGCGAACGGCGCCCACACCTCGTAGTGCGGCATGCTCAGCCCCTCCTCGTCAACAGCGCCACCGGGGCGTCCGCCAGCAGCTCCGCCACCGGCACCGCCCCGGCCGGGAAGGCGCGCAGTGTCAGCTCGTCCGTCCAGGCCCCGCCCGCGGGCAGCTCCAGGACGGTGTCCCGCCAGCCGCCCGCCCGGGCCAGCCCGTACGGCAGCCGGGTGACGGCGGTGATCACGTCCTCGCCCCGGGCGAAGGCCAGCAGGTGGTCGCTGGCGAGGTCCACGGCGGTCAGCGGGCGGTAGGCGCCGAGCGGGCGGGAGCGGCGCAGGTGCAGCGCGGTGACGGTCAGGTGCAGCTTCTCGCGGGCGAGGTCGCCGGGGCGCGCCGTGGCCGAGTCGGTGAGCCGCACGGCGAGCGCGCCGAGGTCGACCACGCCCCGGTTGTCCGGGTCCACCAGGGTGTACAGCGGCTCCTCGCTGCCCTGGTAGAGGTCGGGCACGCCCGGGACGGTCAGGTGCAGCAGCGCGGCGGCCAGGGTGTTGGCGCGGGCGTGGGGGGCGATCGCGTGCACCTGGCCCTCGATCCGGGGGAGCAGCCCGGGGTTGCCGTACACCGAGCGCGCCCGCTGCTCCAGGGCCTGTTCGTAGTCGGCGTCGGGGGTTGTCCAGGAGGTGTGCAGCTTGGCCTCGCGGGCGGCTTTGAGCAGGGCGGCGACCAGCCGGTCCGGGTCGATCGGCCAGGCGGCGACCAGGGTGTGCCAGAGCAGCCAGTCGGCGTCACGGTCGAATCCGGGCCCGGCGGCGGTGGACCAGGCGGCGGCCTCGGCGGCCCAGGCGTCGGGCTGCTCGGCGAGGACGGCGAGCCGGGCCCGGGCGTCGGCGCTGCGCTTGGTGTCGTGGGTGGAGAGCGCGGTCATGCTGTGCGGCCAGGTGCGCTCCAGGTAGCGGCACCAGTCGTGGAACTCGGCCGGGTGCACCCCGGGCCGGGAGGGCTCGCCGCCGACCTCGTTGAGGCCGGGCAGCGCGTTCCAGCGGTAGAAGGCGGTGTCCTCGACGCCCTTGGCGGCCACCGCGGCGGCGGTCTGCGCGAAGCGGGCGCAGAACTCGTCCTTGTCCGGGCCGCGCCCCAGTTCGCCGAGGGCCAGCGCGGCCACCAGGCGCTCGGTCGGATCCTCGGAGCCGGTGGTTCGCAGCGGGTCGTCGACGACGGGCTCCCCCGGGAGCGCGTAGGGCCGGTACGCCGGGTAGTCGCTGAGCAGCCGCCGCAGCGTGGCGCGCAGCTGCCAGGGCGGGTGGTCGGCGTGGGCGGGTTCGGCGGCGCCGATCCGCAGCGCGATCCGCACCAGCCGCTCGACCTCGGCGGCCAGCTCGCCGCCGGGCCCGGTCATGTCGGCCCGGCCGCGCCGGGCGGCGGCGATCGCCGGGTGCGGGTCCTGGCAGGGGTCGCGGACCGGCCCGCCGTGCAGGAAGGACTCGTACGCGCCCGCGAGCCGGCAGGCGCCCGCGTGGTCGGTGAGCACACCGTCGATCCGGCGCAGCGCGTCGTACCCGGTGGTGCCGGCCACCGGCCAGTCCTCGGGCAGCCGCTCCTCGCCGGTGAGGATCTTCTCGACCACTACGTACGCCCCGCCGGTCCCCGACGCCCCGCCGGTGGTCCCCGACGTCCCGCCGGTGGTCCCCGACGCCCCGCCGGTGGCCGCTGCCAGGCGGCGCAGGTAGCCGCGCGGGTCGGCGAGTCCGTCCGGGTGGTCGATCCGGAAGCCGTCCAGGATGCCGTCGGCATGCAGCCGCAGCAGCACCGCGTGGGTGGCGGCGAAGACCTCGGGCTCCTCGACCCGGACGGCGATCAGCTCGTTGACGGTGAAGAAGCGCCGGTAGTTGAGTTCGGTGCGGGCGAGGCGCCACCAGGCGAGCCGGTACCACTGTCGGGCGAGCAGCTCGGTGAGCGGCAGGCCCGCGGTGCCCGGCCGCAGCGGCAGCTCGTGCCGGTGGTAGCGCAGCACCTCGCCGTCCACCGTCAGCTGGTCCAGTACGGCGCCGAGCCGGTCGCCCAGCAGCGGCAGCAGCACCCGCCCGCGCCCGGGGGCGTCGGTGGGGCCGGGCTGGGCGGCCCAGTCGATGTCGAACCAGCGCGCGTACGGCGAGTCGGGCCCGTCCCGCAGCACCTGCCAGAGCGGCCCGTTGAGCCGTTCGGGGACGGGTACGGCCATGTGGTTGGGCACCACGTCGGCGATCAGCCCCATTCCGTGCCGGTGCGCCTCGGCGGCCAGGGCGCGCAGCGCAGCCTCGCCGCCGAGCTGCTCGCTGATCCGGGTGTGGTCGACGGTGTCGTAGCCGTGGGTGGAGCCGGGGGCGGCCTCCAGCAGCGGGGACAGGTGCAGGTGGGAGACGCCGAGGGCGGCCAGGTAGGGCACGGCGGCGGTGGCGTCACGCAGGGTGAAGCCCGGCTGGAGCTGGAGGCGGTACGAGGACGTGGGGACGGTGGCGGCCGGGCGGGGCTGCGCGGGCTCGGCGGCGGAGGTCATGTGTCCATAGGTACCCGGCCCGGCCCGCCGCCAAGACCCGCTGCTGGCCCGAACAGGTGAGCGCATCGGTGCGCACGGGCTAGGCGGGCCGCTGCAGCACCATCAGCGAGCGGTCGATGAGCCAGAGCGTGTCCCCGGCCTTGACCCTCGTCCCCGTGCCCGGGGCGGGCAGCCGGGGCTGGGCGGTGTCGACCACGACCTGCCACTCCTGCCCGTGGCCGGCCGGCACGGCGAACTCCAGCGGCTCGAAGTGGGCGTTGAACATCAGCAGGAAGGAGTCGTCGACGATCCGCCCGCCGCGCCGGTCCGGCTCGGAGATGGCGTAGCCGTTCAGGAAGACGGTCAGCGACTTGGCGTAGCTGGCGCCCCAGTTGCGCTTGGTCATCTCCTCCCCGGTGGGGGTGAACCAGGCGATGTCGGTGAGGTCGTCGTACCCGCCGGACGCGGAGACCGGCCGCCCGTGGAAGAACCGCCGCCGCCGGAACACCGGGTGGTCGCGGCGCAGCCAGATCATCCCCTGGGTGAACTCCAGCAGCCGCGCCTGCGGCCCGTCGCCCTCGGGCCAGTGCACCCAGGTGAGCTCGTTGTCCTGACAGTAGGCGTTGTTGTTGCCCAGCTGGGTGCGGCCGAGCTCGTCGCCGTGCGAGAGCATCGGCACGCCCTGGGAGAGCATCAGGGTGGCGATGAGGTTGCGCTGCTGGCGCGCGCGCAGCTCCTCGACGGCCGGGTCGGTGCTGGGGCCCTCGACGCCGCAGTTCCAGGAGCGGTTGAAGGATTCGCCGTCCCGGTTGTCCTCGCCGTTGGCCTGGTTGTGCTTGTCGTTGTAGGAGACCAGGTCGCGCAGGGTGAAACCGTCGTGGCAGGTCACGAAGTTGATGGAGGCGATCGGGCGGCGGCCGTCGTCCTGGTAGAGGTCGGAGGAGCCGGTGAGCCGGGAGCCGAACTCGGCGAGGGCGGCGTTCTCGCCGCGCCACAGGTCGCGCACGGTGTCCCGGTACATGCCGTTCCACTCCGTCCACAGCGGCGGGAAGTTGCCGACCTGGTAGCCGCCCTCGCCGAGGTCCCAGGGCTCGGCGATCAGCTTGGCCTGGGAGACCACCGGGTCCTGCTGGACCAGGTCGAAGAAGGAGGAGAGCCGGTCGACCTCGTGGAACTGCCGGGCGAGGGTGGCGGCGAGGTCGAAGCGGAAGCCGTCGACGTGCATCTCGGTGACCCAGTAGCGCAGCGAGTCCATGATCAGCTGGAGCACGTGGGGGCTGCGCATCAGCAGGCTGTTGCCGGTGCCGGTGGTGTCCTCGTAGAAGCGCTGGTCCTGGGCGAGCCGGTAGTAGGAGACGTTGTCCAGGCCGCGCAGGGAGAGCGTGGGCCCGAGGTGGTTGCCCTCGGCGGTGTGGTTGTAGACGACGTCGAGGATCACCTCGATCCCGGCCGCGTGCAGCGCCTTGACCATCGACTTGAACTCCTGCACCTGCTGGCCGCGGTCGCCGGTGGAGGAGTAGGAGGAGTGCGGGGCGAAGAAGCCGATCGTGTTGTAGCCCCAGTAGTTGGCCAGGCCGAGGTCGCGCAGCCGGTGGTCGCGGACGAACTGGTGCACCGGCATCAGCTCGATCGCGGTGACGCCGAGCTTGGCCAGGTGCTCGATCACCGCCGGGTGGGCCAGGCCCGCGTAGGTGCCGCGGATCTCCTCGGGGATGCCCGGGTGCAGTCTGGTGAGGCCCTTGACGTGGGCCTCGTAGATGACGGTGCGGTGGTAGTCGGTGCGCGGAGGGTGGTCGGTGCCCCAGTCGAAGTACGGGTTGATCACCACCGAGTGCATGGTGTGCGGGGCGGAGTCGAGGTCGTTGCGGCGCTCGGGGGCGCCGAAGTGGTAGCCGTAGACCGACTCGTCCCAGTCGATGTGCCCGCTCATCGCCTTGGTGTACGGGTCCAGCAGTAGTTTGGCGCTGTTGTGCCGCTGGCCCAGGCCCGGGTTGTACGGGCCGTGCACGCGGAAGCCGTAGCGCTGGCCGGGTTGGACGCCCGGGAGGTAGGCGTGCCGGACGAAGGCGTCCGTCTCGCGCAGTTCGACGGCGGTCTCGGAGCCGTCCTCGTCGATCAGGCACAGCTCGATCCGGTCGGCGCTCTCGGAGAACACCGCGAAGTTGGTGCCGGCCCCGTCGTAGGTGGCGCCGAGGGGGTAGGGCTTACCGGGCCAGACCTGCATGAGTCCTCAACTTCCTTGCTGCCGACAGAAACTGGCATCTAGTCCGACAATCAGCCCGGACCCGGACGCTCTCTTCCCGGCCGGGCGGCCGGGCATGTGCGACGCTCGCGCGCCGTGACGCACGGCACAGCCCGCATACTCCCCGAGCGCTTCCCCGGCGGCCGGGAGACAGCGCAGGGGTTCGCCCGAACGGGTGTCCAGCGCAGAATCGTGTGAAGAGTGACGGCAGCCCGTGGCGAATGCGCCCGGTGGTGCGCGGGAGGCCCTCCGGCATCCGGCTGCGGGCGGATCGCGGCGAGCAGTACCCTTGATCGTCCGGCCGCCCCGGCCGCCCGGGCGGACCACCGACGGTCCGTCAACGGTCCCCGTGTCCGCGGGGGTCGGCCGCAGCAACCAGATGAGGTGGCGCATGGTGTTCCCCGCCGGCGGCCGCGGCTCCGGGCCCGACGGCCCCGACCGGGGCGGTACCCGCAGCGAGGCGCCCACGGTGGTCATGCGTCCCACCCTGACCGGCCGCGCACTGGTGCCCGCCCAGAGCGGCCCGGTCGAGGTCCCCGCCCTCGCCTGGTCCACCGGGGAGTGGGAGGACGCCTACCAGCGGGTACGGCTGTCCGGCCGCGCCTACGTCTGGCTCAACCTGGTCGAACAGCGGCTGCGCTCCCTGGTCGACGAGGTGCTGCACCCCATCTACGCCCCCGCCCACGGCGAGGACTGGGTCACCGCCGCCGCCGGACCGGCCGGCGAGGAGTGGGCCCACCGGGCCGGCGCCGTGCGCGAGGTCAGCCGCCGCAAGGGCTACCTGCTCGACCCGGCCGACGACGACCCGCTGGTCTTCCTCACCCTGCCCCAGCTGCGCGAACTGATGGTCCAGCACTGGCCCTGCTTCGAGCCGTACCTCGCCGACCGGCGCGAGATCGAACTCGCCCTGGACGAGCTGGAGGTGGCCCGGCACGTGGTCTCCCGCAACCGGGTGCTCACCCAGACCGTGCTGGCCCAGACCGAGCGCGCCGCCGCCCGGCTGCTCGCCGTCCTGGACGGCGGCGCGGGCGGGGTGCCCGCCGACGTGGTGGAGTCCCTGGTCGCCGGGCGCTACGCGGACGTGGTCGCGGTGCACGCCGACCGGGTCCGGCTGCAGCGCGACCTGCCCGTGGAGGACCTGCTGGAGGGCGCCCGGCGCCTCGACGCGCTCGGCATCGGCCTCGGCATGCTCTGCCAGAACTACACCGGCAAGCGCCTGGTGCGCCTGGCCGGGGAGGGCTGCCGGGTCCGGCTGCTGTTCCTCAACCCGGCGAGCAGCGCGGTGCGCCGCCGCGAACGCGAACTCGGGCTCTCGCGCGGCGAGTTGTCCCGCTCGATCGAGATGAACATCATGCACGTGCGCCGGGTCCGGGCCCGGCTGCGCGACCAGGGCGGCTTCGAGATCCGGGTCTTCGACGAGACCCCGCGCTTCACCGCCTACCTGGTCGAGGGCCCCCGCCCCACCGGCCAGGTCGGCGGCCGCCGCCAGAGCCGCGACCTCGGCGTCATCCAGCCCTACCTGCGCCGCTCCCGGGGCATGGAGTCCCCGGCGCTGATCCTGCGCGGCGGCGCCGGCCAGCAGCCGGGCGGCACCGAGCCGGGGCTGCTGGAGGTCTACCGCGAGGAGTTCGAGGGGGTCTGGGCGGACTCCCGGCCCGTGTCCTGAGCAGTGTCCTTCAAAAAAGGGGGGCGCTGGTCAGAGCCCTGTCGGCGGTGGAACACTGCCCGCCGTGAACAGTCTTCCCGTCTGGACCCTGGAACCCGCGGGCCACAAGGACCTCGAAGCCGTAGTCGAGCTCAAGGCCCAGGTCATGCGCGCCGACCTGGAACGCCTCGGCCGCTGGGACCCGACCCGCTCCCGGGAGCGGGTGCGGAAGTCCTTCTCCACCCGGTACACGTCCGTGCTGCTGGTCGAGGGCGCCTTCGCGGGCTGCGTCACGATCCGCCCCGACGAGCAGGGCGGGCGCCACCTGGAGCTGTTCTACCTCGCCCCGCACCTCCAGGGCCGCGGCCTCGGCACCGCCGTCCTGCGCCACCTCCTCGCCGAGGCCGACGCCGCCCGGGATCCGATGCGCCTGATCGTCCTCCAGGGCAGCGCCGCCCGGCGGCTGTACGAGCGGCACGGCTTCACCGTCGTCCACGAGGACCCGATCGACGTCTTCATGCTCCGGCAGCCGGCGCCGACCGCGAGCACCGCCCCGGACGCCGACGCCCTCGCTGAGGTGCCCGCCGAGGCCGTCGTCTGACGGGCGCTCATCCGGCGCCGTAACGATTCGCCCTCGCCGGCTGGTCCGCGCGACTTCGATCATGGTAGGTGTAGCCCCCGTGAAGATCACGGGGGATGACGGGGCCGTACTGCGCCTCGACGACGTACACCGCACCTACGGAACCGGGCCCGAAGCCGTACGGGCGCTCAGGGGGGTGGACGTCGCCTTCGGCCGCGGCACCTTCACCGCCGTCATGGGGCCCTCCGGCTCCGGCAAGAGCACGCTGCTGCAGTGCGGCGCCGGCCTCGACCGGCCCGACAGCGGCCGGGTCACCCTGGACGGGACCGACCTCGGCGGGCTGAACGAGACCCGGCTGACGGTCCTGCGGCGCCAGCAACTCGGCTTCGTCTTCCAGGCGTTCAACCTGGTCGGCTCGCTCACCGCGGAGCAGAACGTCGGCCTGCCGCTGCGCCTGGCCGGGCGCCGCCCCGACCGCGCCGAGGTGCACCGCGCGCTCGCCCAGGTCGGCCTCGGCGAACGCGCCGGCCACCTGCCCTCCCAGCTCTCCGGCGGCCAGCAGCAGCGCGTCGCCATCGCCCGCGCCCTGATCACCCGCCCCCGGATGCTGTTCGCCGACGAGCCGACCGGCGCCCTGGACAGCTCCAGCAGCCGCGATGTGCTCGCCCTGCTGCGCGACCTGGTGGACCACGAGGGCCAGAGCACCGTCATGGTCACCCACGACCCGGTCGCCGCCTCCTACGCCGACCGCGTGCTCTTCCTCGCCGACGGCCGGATCGTCGACGACATCCCCCACCCCACCGCCCAGCAGGTCGCCGAGCGGATGACCGCCCTGGAGCCGGCGGCATGAGCGAGCGAAGCGAGAGAACCGTCAAAAGGAGCTCGCTCGGCACCCTGCTGCCCGTCGCCGCCGCCGGTCTGCGCCGCCGCAAAGCCGCCTTCGCCGGCTCCTACGTCGCCCTCACCCTCGGTGTCACCCTGGTCGCCACCACCGGCAGCCTGCTGAACGAGACCGCCGGCGACGACTCCCCGCTCGGCGCGCCCTCGCTGCACAAGGTGCTCCAGTTCACCTCCGCGATGGCCGCCTTCGTCGCGGTCTTCGTGGTCGCCGGCACCTTCGCCTTCGCCGTCGCCCAGCGCCGCCAGGAGATCGCGATGCTGCGCGCCGTGGGCGCCACGCCCATGCAGATCGTCTGGCTGATCACCGGCGAGGCCGCCGTCGTCGCCCTGGTCTCCGCCGTCAGCGGCTGCCTGCTGTCGCTGCCCGGCGCACCCGCGCTGGCCGCCTGGCTGGTGGACCGCGGCGCCGCCCCCGAGGGGTTCGGCGCGCGGCCGGCCGTCGGCCCGATGCTGCTGGCCGCCGCCGTCGGCCTGGCGGTCGCCCTGCTCGGCGCCCTCGCCGCCGCCGTCCGGGCCGGGCGGGTGCGCGCCGTCGAGGCACTCGGCGACGCCGCCGCCGACCGCAAGGTGATGACCGGGCCGCGCTGGGCCTGCGCCGTCCTCGGCCTGCTCGGCCTGGTCGGCCTCGTCTCCTACTACCTGTCCGCGGCGAGCCTGCCGCCCGCCCCCGGCGACCAGCCCGACGACCCCCAGCTCGCCTCCCAGTGGGTGATGGGCGCCGACCTGGCCACCATCACCACCCTCGCCCTGTTCGCGCCGGTCGTCGTCCCGCTGCTGATCCGGCTGCTCAGCGCCCCGCTCGCCCGGCTCACCGCCGCCGCCCCGCTGCTCGCCCGGCAGAACGCGCTCACCGCGGTGCGCCGCACCGTCTCCACCGCCACCCCCGCCTTCCTCACCATCGCGCTCACCGGCACCATGGTCGGCTCCACCGCCGCCTTCGCCGACGCCATGACCTCCCAGAGCAAGGCCACCGCGGCCGCCCGGTACGTGCTGCGCCCGGGCACCGCGCCGCTGCCCGCCGACGCCGTTCACCGGCTCACCGCCGACCGGCCCGGCCTGCACGCCACCGCGACCACCTCCACCGTGGTCACCGGCCTGGGCGCGGACCGGCCCGCCTTCGACGACCACGGCGAGGACTCGGCCGCCAGCGTGCCGTCCGCCGCCACCGTCGTCGACGGCGACCTCGCCACCGCCTGGACCCTGCCCGCCGTCGAGGGCAGCGCCGCCGACCTGCGCGGCGCCACCCTCGCCGCCTCCGCCGACCAGGTCCGCGGCCACGGCTGGAAGCTCGGCGACCAGGTCAACCTGCGCCTCGCCGACGGCACCGTCGCCGGCCTGCGGCTCGCCCTGGTCTACCGCACCCAGCTCGGCCTGGACGAGGTCCTGCTCAGCGGCGAGGCCGTCTGCGCCCACCTGGCCGGCGCCCGCCCCGGGGCCGTCCACCTGAGCGCCGAACCCGCCGACCGGCTCGGCGGCGTGCTCACCGACGCCCAGGCCCCCGGGCCCGACCCGAACGCCCACTACGCCTGGATCGCGACCACCACGATCCTCGGCCCGGCCCTGCTCTACGCGCTGATCGCCGTCGTCAACACCATGGTGATGAGCGCCGCCGACCGCCGCCGGGACTTCGCGGTGCTGCGGCTGGCCGGGACGGTGCGCCGCCAGGTGCTGTGGATGGTCGCGCTGGAGGCCGTGCTGGTCGTCGGCGGCGCCGCCGTGCTCGCCCTCGCCGTCACCGCGCTCACCCAGTACGGCACCACGGCGCTGCTCAACCACCGGATCCTGGCCGGGCAGGCGAGTGTCGGCCTCGACCTGCCGTGGCTGCCGCTCGGCGCGGGCGCGGCCGTCTGCCTGGTGCTCGCCGTCGCCGCCAGCCTGCTGCCCAGCCGGCTCGCCCTGGCCGGCCCGGCGGCGACGCGGTAGGCCGTCCGGCAATCATTCGACAGGACCATTCGGCCCCGGTGTGCTCCCGAGCGCACCGGGGCCGACGACATGACGTGATCTCAGTAGTCCCACGGGTTCGGTCCGGCGATGACGCGGAGGAGAAGCTCCGTGACTGGGACGGATCGATCCCGTTCGATGGCGGCCGGGACCGGCTTCGGCCGCGTGGTGAGCTCGGCGACCGTGTTCGTGTCCAGCGGGGGGCAGTGCTCATGGCCGCTCCTGCACTCGGGTCCGAGGAACGGCCCAGGGCGGCCGAGCCCGTGATCGGCTCCCCAGTGGGTCGGGTTGTCGGTGGGGCGGGTGATGATAGGGGCTGTTTCGAGCGGCCGGACGGAAGGACAAACCTGATGAGCTGGTGGCAGCAGCCACTGGTCGGCTTCGACCTGGAGACCACGGGCACCGACCCGGCCGTGGACCGCATCGTCACGGCCGCGCTCGTGGACACGGTCGGCGCCGAGCGGGTGGCGGCCGCACACTGGCTGCTCGACCCCGGGATTCCGATCCCCGCCGAGGCGGAGGCCATCCACGGGATCGGGGACGAGGTGGCCCGCGGCAAGGGGCGGCCGGCCAAGGAGGCGGTGGAGGAGATAGCCGCCGCGCTCTGTGAGCGGATCGCGGCCGGGCGGCCGGTCGTGGCGTTCAACGCGCCGTTCGACCTGTCGCTGCTCGACGCGGAGCTGCGCCGGTACGGGCTGGCGACGCTCGCGGAGCGCCTGGGCGGGCCGGTCGGGCCGGTGCTGGACGCGCTGGTGATCGACCGGACCGTGGACAAGTACCGCAAGGGCTCGCGCACCCTGCAACGGGTGTGCGAGGTGTACGGGGTGGAGCTGACGGACGCGCACGAGGCGGGCAGCGACGCGCTGGCCGCCGTACGGGTCGCCGTCGCGCTGGGCGGGCGTTACCCGGCCGAGGTGGGGGAGGTCGCGCCGGCCGAGCTGCACCGGCGGCAGATCGGCTGGTACCGGGAGTGGGCCGAGGGCCTGCAGGCCTGGCTGCGCCGCGGCAAGGACCCGCTGGCCGTGGTCGACCCGCGCTGGCCGTCCAGACCGTCGGACCTGCCGGACGCGGCCGGATGACGGAACGCGGCCGGACGGCCGGACGCGGCCCGATAGCCGTCCGGCCCGCCCGCCCCGACGACCTGCCCGGCTTCCTCGCCCTGGCCGCCGAGGTCGAGCACTGGTTCGGCCCGATGGTGGCCGAGCCCGGCTTCCACCGGGCCGTGCGCAAGTGCGTCGACCGGGGGCTCGCGACGGTTGCGGAAGGGGACGGCGAAGGCCTGCTCGGCGGACTGCTGTTCGGCACCGACGGCACCACGCCCCCGCGGCACCACCTGCACTGGCTGGTGGTCGCCGACCGCGCCCGGGGCACCGGCCTCGGCCGCGCCCTGGTCGAGGACGCGCTGCGCCGCCACGTCCGCGCCCCGGCCGTCGTCGAGGTGGTGACCTTCGGGCCGGACCACCCCGGCGCGGTGACCAGCGGCGCCCGGGTGTTCTACGAACGGCTGGGCTTCACCCCGGCCGAGGCCGCCGAACCCGGGCCGGAGGGCGGATCCCGCCAGGTCTACCGGCGCCACCTCGGCTGACCCCTACTGCAGGTCGAGGCCCACCGGATGCGCCACGTCCACCGGGCAGACGAACACGTGCAGTTCCCCGTGCCGCCCCACGGACAGATCCGGGTCCCCGCCGCTCTCCACCGTCAGCAGGTGCGCCATCCGCTCGCCGCAGCGGCCGCAGTCGACCGCGATCAGGTCGGTGGAGTGCCAGGACGGCCAGCCGCCCAGCTTCCAGCCATCCGCCCGGCCCGGGTCGCGCTCGTACTCGATGCCCTGCCGCGCCGCGAACTCCTCGACGGCGCGGCTGAGTTCCCCGGGCAGCTCGTCCCGGTCGGGCAGGTCGAGGACCTGCTCGGGGCGCAGCGCGCACGGCTGCGGCAGGTACTCCTTCTCGCTGCGCCGGGGCGGCGGGGGAGCGACGGGGGTGAGGTCGGCGGCGCGCTGCCAGCGCAGTTCGACGGCGGGGCCGTAGTAGAACCGCTCGCCCTGGATGTCGTCGTGGTCGTTGGGGCACCAGAGCACCTGGAGCCGGTCGGTGCCCTCCGGCCAGGGCAGGTGCGGGGCGTCCTCGACGCGTAGGTGGGCGAGGGGGACCAGGGCCGTCGCGGCGGCGGGCTCCTCGGTGACCTTCCGGGGGAACCCGTACTCGTCCTCCGGGTGCCCGGCGGTGCAGTGCGGCCAGGGCTCGCCGGCCGGCCACAGCGCCGGGCCGCCGATCCGGCCGCCGCGCGGGTCGGCGTCGGGCGCCGCGTACGGGTGCAGCAGGGTGGCGGGCCGCAGGTAGCGGGCGAGCCCGGGTACGGCGGCGACGAGTTCGGCGGCGCTGAGCGGGGTGTCGGTCACGCCGCCCCACCCTAGGGCCCGTTTTCACGCCCGGGGCGGCGGCCCCGGTCCGGGTGGACGTCATGTGCGGCCCGGGATAGGGGAGTTGGGCGTTTGCTGCCGCTGCCGTGCCGTGATGCCGGTGCGACGGCGGGGCGGCGGGGGCGGGGGGGGGGGGGCCCGGCCCCCCCCCCCCCCGGGGGGCCCGGGGGGCCCCCCCCCCCGGCCGCCCCCGCGGCCCCGACCCCCGTCCCCGCGGGGCCCACCCCCC
>NZ_JBICZB010000013.1:63283-112390 GCF_043201815.1 Kitasatospora sp. NPDC048296 | reverse complement strand
GGGGGGGGGGGGGGGGGGGGGGGGGGGGGGGGGGGGGGGGGGGGGGGGGCGGGGGCGCGCCGCCCCCCCCCCCCCCCCCCCCCCCCCCGCCGGGTGAACGCGGGGGACCCCGACTGCCTTACGCCGCCGGGAGGTCGAAGGTGTACCCCTGGGCGACCAGCCACGGCAGCAGCTGCTTGAGCGCGGCCACGGTCTGGCTGCGGTCGCCGCCGCCGTCGTGCATCAGTATCACGCCGCCGGGCTTGAGCTGGCTCTGCACGGTGGAGACGATCGCGGGCACGCCCGGGCGGGACCAGTCGCGCGGGTCGACGGACCAGCCGAGCGAGGACATCCCGAGGCTCGCGGTGATGTGCTCGTTGTCCGCGTTGAAGCCGCCGCCGGGGGCGCGGAACCAGCTGATCCGGGTGTCCGGCCCGCCGGCCTGGACGATCATGTCCCGGGCGCTGGTGATCTCGTGCACCGCCTTGTCGTGCGGGAGCTTCTCGAAGGGCTGGGGGTGGTCGAGGCTGTGGTCGCAGAGCCGGTGGCCCTCGGCGAGGATCCGCTTGACCAGGGCCGGGTTGGCGGCGGCGTTCTGGCCGATCTCGCAGAAGGTGGCCTTGACGTGGTACTGGGCGAGCAGGTCGAGGATCTGGGGGGTGGCGGGGCCGGGGCCGTCGTCGAAGGTGAGCGCGACGGTACGGCCGCCGGAGGCGGTGGAGCCGATGACCTTGCCCGGCCCGGTGTGGGCGGGCGGCGCGGCGGCCGGCGCGGCGGGCGAGGAGGGGGCCGCGTCGGCGGAGGGCTGCCCCGGGGTCCTGGTCTGCGCTGCCGGCGCCACCGGGGTCTTGGACTTCGGGGCGACCGGCGGCGCCGCCACCGGGCCGGAGCCGTCCGCGGCGTCCGAGGCGTCCGGGCCGGGGGTGGGCGCGATGGTGGCGGCGCCCGTGCCGGTCGGCTGCTGCGGCGTGTCACCGGAGGACGGGGCGGAGGCGCTGGTCGACTGCAGCGCTCCGCTGGCGGTGCCGCACGCGGTCAGGCCCAGGAGGGCGGCCACCGCGACGCAGCCCGCGATCAGGCTGCTGCGGCCACGGGTCGGGCGGGTCGGGTGGGAGGGGCGACGGGCGGCGGCCGTGGGCATGGCGCGGCTCCTGAGGGACGAGAAGGGGGGCCGATTCCTCGGTCAGGACGACTGTCCGATCAGACGCCAACCGTACGTGCCCCGGTTGCGCGCCGGACCGATCCGCCTTAAGAGCCTTCTCACACTCGCCCGGGTTGGCACCCGGCCCTCAGCCGGGGTATCCCCGCACCGTCAGAACGGGTACCACCGCACCTCGGCGGCCCCCTCGCGGAGCGAGTCGACCCGGCGTCGGAACTCCGCCAGCGCGGCCGGGTTGCCCGCCGCCTGCTGCGCGACCCAGGAGGCGCTGGCGGTCTCCCGGGCCCCGCGCAGCACCGCGAAGCCGGGCCAGTCGCGCACGTCCCAGCCGTACGCGGCGGTGAACGCCCGGTACTCCTCGCCCGGCACGCCGTACCGGTCGTGGCTGAGCGCGAGGACCACCAGGTCGTGCTCGCGCAGGTCGTGCGAGACGTTCTCCAGGTCGAGCAGCACCGGCCCGTCCGGGCCGACGTGGACGTTGCGCGGCAGCGCGTCGCCGTGGATCACCCCGGGGTGCAGCTGCGGCACCAGGTCGGGCAGGGCGGCCTCGAAGGCGTCCCGGCGGTGGCGCAGGAAGGCGACGTCCTCGGGGGCGACTTGGCCCTCGGCGGAGGCCAGCCAGCGCTCCACCGGCGCCAGCAGGTCGCGCTGCCCGAGCCGGAAGGGCGGCAGCGGCAGCCGGTGCAGGGCGCGCAGCAGCGGGGCGAGGTCGGCCGGGCGGGCCGGGCGTACGGCGGGGGCGAGCCGGTGCCAGAAGGTGACCGGGTGCCCGTGGGCGAGCTGCGGCTCGGACGCCACCTCCTGGTACGGGCGCACCACCGGGACGTCCTGCCCGGCCAGCCAGTGCGCGACGGCCAGCTCGCGGTGCGCCCGGTCGTACAGCTCGGGGCCGCGGCCGACCTTGGCGACCACGGCCGGGTCGCCGAGGTCGAAGACGGCGTTCTCGCCGAGCGCGAGCAGCCGGGCGTCGCCGGGGCCGGGCAGTCCGGCGGACTCGCAGGCGTGGGCGAGCAGCAGCCGGGCGCGGCCCTCGTCGAAGGGGATCATGGCTGGGCTCCGTTCCGCCGGCGGGTGTCCGAAGGGCCCCGGACGGTGATCATCATGACGCACGGACGCCGGGCCCCGCGCGGTGCGGCGGCCCGGCGTCCGTGCGACGTCGGTGCGGGGGAGGGACCTCAGGCCTCGACCCGGCGGTGCCGGGGGCCGTCCGCGGGCGCGGCCGGCTGCTCCTGCAGGGCGCGCCCGGCGCCGACCGGCGGGAAGGACTCGCCGTGCGAGAGGTCCGGCAGCCAGGCCAGCCAGCGCGGCAGGTACCAGTTGCGCTCGCCGAGCAGGCTCATCACCGAGGGCAGCAGCACCGCGCGGATCACCGTGGCGTCGATGAGCACCGCGACCGCCAGGCCCACGCCCATCTGCTTCATCGCCTGCATGGACAGGGTGCCGAAGACCGCGAACACCGCCACCATGATCACCGCGGCGCTGGTGACCACCCCGGCCGTGGAGCGGATGCCGTGGGCGATCGCGGCCTGGGTCGGCAGGCCGCGGTCGCGGCCCTCCTTGATCCGGGAGACCACGAAGACGTGGTAGTCCATCGAGAGTCCGAAGAGGATCACGAAGAGGAACAGCGGCACCCAGGACTCCACCGCGCCGACCCCGGCGGTGCCCAGCAGCGAGGCGCCCACGCCGTGCTGGAAGACCAGGGTCAGGACCCCGTACGCGGCGCCCACCGAGAGCAGGTTGAGCACCACGGCGGTGAGGGCGACGGCCAGCGAGCGGAAGGAGGTGAGCATCAGCACGAAGGCGAAGGCGACCACGAAGCCGAAGACCAGCGGCATCGAGCCGGTCATCTTGGCGTTGAAGTCGTAGGAGCCGGCGGTGCGGCCGGTGACCGGGGCCTCGGTGCCGGGCACCTTGAGGACGGTCGCGGGCACCAGGTCCTCGCGCAGGGTCTTCAGCGCGGCGTTGCTGACGGCGTCGTTGCCGGTGCCGTCGAGGGGGATGTCGACGGTGGCGATGTTCTTGTCGGCGTGCACCGTGACCTCGACCGGCCCGTGCATCCGTCCGCTGGCCAGGGCCCGGTTCCGCAGGTCGGCGATCGCGGCGGTCATCGCGGGGGAGGAGATGTCGGCGGCCTTGATCACCACGGTGGCGGGGGCGGGGCTGCCGGGGAAGGCGGCCTCGATCTTCTGCGAGGCGGCGACCAGCTCGTTGCCCGCGGGCAGCTGCTGCTGGAAGGTCAGATTGGCGGTGTGCATGGTGAGCAGTGGCGCGGCCAGGGCCAGCAGCGCGGCCCCGGCGAGCACGGTGGAGGCCAGCGGGCGGCCCAGCACCGGGGTGAGCACCGCGTTCCAGAACCGCCCGCCGGTGCGGACGGCGTCGGGGCGGCGCAGCCTGGCGAGGAGGGGCACCCGGCCCTTCTCGACCCGGTCGCCGAGCATGGACAGCAGCGCGGGCAGCACGGTGAGCGAGCCGAGCACGGCGGTGATCACGACCACGATGGTGGCGTAGGCCATCGCCCGGAAGTCGGCGATCCCGGTGAGGAACATGCCGGCCATGGCGACCACCACGGTGACGCCGGAGACCAGGACGGCCCGGCCGCTGGTGGCGGCGGCGACGGTCAGCGCGGTGGCCGCGTCGCGTCCGGCGGCCCGCTCCTCGCGCTCGCGGCGCAGGTAGAAGAGGCAGTAGTCGACGCCGACGGCGAGGCCGACCAGCAGCATCACCGAGCTGGCGTCGTTGCTGGTGTGCAGCAGGCCGCTGCTGAGCGCGACCAGCCCGCCGGCCGCGACGAAGGCGGTCAGCGCGAGCACCACCGGCAGCACGGCGGCGACCAGTGCGCCGAAGGCGATCAGCAGGATGCCGAGCGCCAGCGGCACGGCCGTCCACTCGGCGCGGGCGAAGTCGTCCTTGAACTGGTCCTGGATCCACTTGCCGGAGCTGGCGTCGCCCAGCTCGACCACGGTGAGGTCCGGGTGCTGCCGCTGCACCCCGGCGACGGCGTCCATGACGGACCGGACCTCGTTGACCGCCTGGTCCTGGTCGCCCTTGAGGGTGAGCAGGACGAGCACGGAGTGGCCGTCCCGGGAGACCGCCTTGGTGTCGTACGGGGAGCGGACCTCGGCGGCCTTGCCGGTACCGTCGACGGCGGCGACCACCTGGGAGACGACGGCCTTGAAGTCCGGGTCGTCGGCGCCGCGGGTGGCGCTCTGGACCAGGACGGTCTCGCCGGCGGGGCTCTTCAGTCCGGCCTGGTCGAGGATCTTCGCGGCGCGGGAGACCTGGCCGGGCATCGACTCGGACTCGGTCACCTCGGTGCTGCCGTGCAGGCCGCCGAGCACGGCGGCCAGGACGACGAAGAGCAGCCAACCGAAGACGGCGGTCTTTCTGTGTCGGGCGCTCCAGGCGCCCATCGCGGCGGCAGTGCCGATTCTGGTCTTCACGGGATCCCCCTGGGAGAGCGGCGGTCGACGCCGAGGTGAGCGGCGGCGGCCCGATCGCCTCGACCGCCGGAGAAGGTGTCCGCCGGATACCGCTCCGGCGTCGCAACTGACAGTAGGGAAGCGGTGGTTGGGCGGTAATCCGGCTGGCGGGTGAGTGCGCCCTGGGGCCCGCCTCGGGGGCGGGGTGGGGTTTTCCCTACCTCGCGACCCTGACGCCTCCTCCTTGGAGTAGGGGACGGGCTCCACCCTGAGGGGGAGATGTCTCCACCCAGAGCACGAGGTCAACCGGGGTGCGGTCGGGAGAAACTGGGTCGGGGCCGGTTCGGGGCGGCCCCGTACGGGGGTTGGATTACGGGGGCACCTTGCCGGGCGGCAAGCACGTACTCGTAGGATGACACCCAGTCCCACTTACCTGCCGACCGGCTAGTGGCGCCTCGCGCGCTCGCGACGCCGGTCCTGCCGTCGCCCAGCGTCCCGTCCCCCAAGGGCTGCGGTGAACCATGCCCAGGAGGCATTCGAGCATGTTCCACCGACTAGGACACGTAGTCGTCCGTCGAGCCTGGTGGGTGATCGGCGCGTGGCTGATCGCCGCGGTCGCGATCATCGGGTCCGCTCCCGAGCTCACCGCCAGCACCGATGAGTCGTCCTTCCTGCCCAAGCACTACGAGTCCATCCAGGCGATGGACCTCCAGCAGAGGGCCTTCCCGTCCGACAAGGCGCCCTCCGCGCTGCTGCTCTTCGAGCGCACCGACGGTGGTCAGCTGGACGGGAACGACCAGGCCGCCATGGACAAGATCACCCAGGGCCTGGCCGACAAGAAGATCCCGCTGGTCGAGCAGGTCCTCCCGGTCTCCGAGAAGACGGGCTCGTACTCCAAGGACCACAAGTACGCGATGGCGCTCGTCGCCATCGACAAGACCAAGATGCAGTCGGACGAGTTCACCGACGCCGCCAAGAAGCTGCGTGACGACGGCAAGGAGCTCGCCGCCGGCACCAACCTGAAGTACCAGGTCGGCGGCCCGGCCGCGACCGCGCTGGACCAGAAGGACTCCAGCAAGACGGCCGGCATGCTGATCGGCCTCGGCACCGTCGTGATCATCCTGCTCACGCTCGGGATCATCTTCCGCAGCCCGATCATCGCGCTGCTGCCGGTGATCTCGGTGGTCATCTACTCGCTGGTCGCCACCGGTCTGATCGGCTTCGCGAGCGACTGGTTCGGCCTCAAGGCCGACAGCTCGATGTCGCAGATCCTGACCGTCGTGCTCTACGGCGTCGGCACCGACTACTTCCTGTTCCTGATGTTCCGCTACCGCGAGCGGCTGCGGGCCGGGGACAACCGCAAGGAGGCCGTGGCCAACGCGGTCGGCCGGGTCGGCGAGGCCATCACCTCCGCCGCCGGCGCCGTCGTGGTCGCCTTCGCCGTGCTCGTGCTGTCCAGCCTCGGCATGTTCAAGGCGCTCGGCCCGGCGCTGGCCATCGCCGTCGCCGTCACCGCGATCGCCTCGGTCACCCTGGTGCCCGCGATCCTGTGCCTGATCCCCGAGAAGGTCCTGTTCTGGCCCTCCAAGGCCTGGCAGCGCGAGCCCTCGAACGCCCGCTTCGCCGCCATCGGCCGCGGCGTGGGCCGCCGTCCGGCCGTCGCCGCCCTGGTCTCCGGCCTGGTGATGGTCGGCCTCGCGCTCGCCGCCCTCGGCTACAAGGGCACCTTCGACATGGCCGGCAGCTCCATGCCGAAGGACAAGGAGTCGATGGTCGTCCAGGACGCGATGATCAAGGCCTACTCGGCCGGCGCCGCCGACCCCACCCACGTCCTCGTCACCAGCGAGAACGGCAACAAGATCGACCTGGCCTCCCTCCAGGGCTACGTGAACGACCTCGGCAAGGTCGACGGCGTGGCCGGCGCCGCCATGCCGAACCCGGAGCGCGGCATCAGCAAGGACGGGCTCACCGTCGACGTCACCGTCGTCCTGAAGGACGAGGCGTCCAGCAACAAGGCCATCGACACCGTCGGCGAGGTCCGCAAGGTCGCCCACAGCGAGGCGCCCGCCGGTACCAAGGCCTACGTCTCCGGCACCTCGTCGGTGTACAAGGACATCAACACGGCGATGGTCCACGACTACAGCCTGGTCTTCCCGATCGCCGCGGTGCTGATCATGATCATCCTCGGCCTGCTGCTGCGCAGCGTGGTCGCCCCGTGGTACCTGATGGCCTCGGTCGGCCTCGGCTTCGGCGCCACCCTCGGCGCCACCACCCTGGTGTTCCAGAACATCAAGGGCGAAGCCGGTCTGATGTTCATGCTGCCGATCCTGATCTACCTGTTCGTGGTCGCGCTCGGCACCGACTACAACATCCTGATGATCGCCCGACTGCGCGAGGAGGCCCGCGAGGGCCGCGACCCCCACGAGGCGGCCAGCCAGGCGATCCGCCACGGCGGCCCGACGGTGGCCGCGGCCGGCTTCATCCTGGCCGCGACCTTCGGCACCATGCTGCTGGCCGGCAACACGATGATGAGCGAGATGGGCTTCTCGATCGCCATCGGCATCATCATCGCGGCCTTCGTGATGGCGATGTTCTTCACCCCGGCGCTCACCGCCCTGCTCGGCCGCCGCGCCTGGTGGCCCGGCCACGGCGACGCCAAGGGGCCCGGCCACGGCGAGGGCCCGGCCCCGCTGTCCGACGCCCACGGCGTGCCGGAGCCGGCCGGCCGGCGCTGAACCGAGCGCTCGGCCACGGCCTGATCACGGGCTGAACCACAGGCGGCGCCCCGCGTCGGCGGGGCGCCGCTCCCCGCTTTACCGGGGCGGCAAACGTGATCTTCCGGGCAGGAAACTCCCCGGTCAATCGGGGTACGACCGTGCTACAGTCGAAGCAGTTGCAGTTTTGGTTCCCATGAACGCTTGTGTGCGCCTGCTGGTCCCAACCAACAGGCGCATTTGTTTTGTCCGGTGTTTCAGTCTCCGGATGGGGATCGCGGCTACTTGGGGATTCACGAGGTGTGAATCCCTGATGCCCCAATATGAGGAGACGGTTATGGCTACCGGCACCGTGAAGTGGTTCAACAGCGAAAAGGGCTTCGGCTTCATCGAGCAGGACGGTGGCGGCCCGGACGTGTTCGCCCACTACTCGAACATCCAGGCCCAGGGCTTCCGTGAGCTCGTCGAGGGTCAGCGCGTCGAGTTCGACGTCACCCAGGGCCAGAAGGGCCCGCAGGGCGAGAACATCCAGATCATCGGCTGACGTCAGCCACCACGCTGACGCGCGATCTTCTGATCTCGTGAAGCGGGGGCCCGCACCGCTCGACGGTGCGGGCCCTCGTTCATGCCGCCGAACGGCCGGGGCGGCGCACTCCAATCCGACGGCCGACCTGCCCGCGACAGCGGGCTGCCGACTGACGGACGGAGACCCCGTGACCAACCCTGCCCGCCCGCCCCGCGACCGCGGCGCCCGCGACAACGACCAGCACCGCCCGGCCGACCAGGGCCGCCGCACCGACCGCCCGCGCCGCGGCGGGGAGAGCGCCGAGCGCCCCCGCAAGCCGCGCAGCCGCGCCGGCGCCCCCAAGGCCGGCTCCCCCAAGAACGCCCGCACGGCCGCCGCCGAGCCCGCCGACTTCACCGTCGTCGAGGGCACCCCGGCCCGGCCCCCGGCGGCCACCTTCGCCGAACTCGACCTGCCCAAGGCGATCCTCAGCGCCCTCACCCGCGAAGGCGTCACCGAGCCGTTCCCGATCCAGGGCGCCACCCTGCCCGACTCGATCGCCGGCCGCGACGTCCTCGGCCGTGGCCGCACCGGCTCCGGCAAGACCCTCGCCTTCGGCCTGCCGCTGCTCGCCCGCACCGCCGGCCGCCGCGCCGACGCCCGGCACCCGCTGGCGCTCGTCCTGGTGCCCACCCGCGAGCTCGCCCAGCAGGTCACCGAGGCGCTCACCCCCTACGCCACCGCCGTCAACCTGCGGATCACCACCGTCGTCGGCGGCATGGGGATCAGCCGGCAGGCCAACGCGGTGCGCCGCGGCACCGAGGTCCTGGTCGCCACCCCCGGCCGACTGGACGACCTGATCGGGCGCGGCGACGTCAACCTCTCCGACGTCGCGATCACCGTCCTCGACGAGGCCGACCAGATGGCCGACATGGGCTTCCTGCCGCAGGTCAGCAAGCTGCTGGAGCAGGTCGCCGAGAACGGGCAGCGGATGCTCTTCTCCGCCACCCTGGATCGCAACGTCGACCGGCTGGTCAAGCGCTTCCTGAACGACCCGGTCACCCACTCGGTCGACCCCTCGGCCGGCGCGGTCACCACCATGGACCACCACGTCCTGCAGCTCGACCCCGCCGACAAGGCCTCCACCACCGCCCACATCGCCTCCCGCGACGGGCGCGTGATCATGTTCGTGCACACCAAGCACGGCGCCGACCGGCTCGCCAAGCAGCTGCGCGCCACCGGCGTCCAGGCCGCCGCCCTGCACGGCGGCAAGTCCCAGCCGCAGCGCAACCGGGTCCTCGACCAGTTCCGCGACGGCGACGTCACCGCGCTGATCGCCACCAACGTCGCCGCCCGCGGCATCCACATCGACGGCCTCGACCTGGTCGTCAACGTCGACCCGCCGATCGACCACAAGGACTACCTGCACCGCGGCGGCCGCACCGCCCGGGCCGGCGAGTCCGGCACCGTCGTCACCCTGGTGCTGCCCGAGCAGCGCCGCGAGGTCAACCGGCTGATGACGGTCGCCGGGATCCGCCCGACCGTCACCAAGGTCCGCCCCGGCGACGCCGACCTGGCCCGGATCACCGGTGCCCGCACGCCCAGCGGCGTCCCGGTCGCCGTGCTCGTCCCCGCCGCCGCGGCCGCCCCGGCCGTCGAGAAGCCCGCCGACGGCAAGGCCGCCACCTCGCGCCGCCGCCCCGCCAAGCGCTCCGGGCTGCCCGCCGACGTCGACATGAACGGCAACCCCCGCCGCCCGCGCCCCAAGCAGCGCTTCGGCGCGGCCGGCCAGGGCGAGCGGCCCCAGGCCGCCGGCTTCATCGGACGCTCCTCGGGCCGTGCCAAGCCCGGCACCGGCTCCAAGTCCGGCTCCAACTACGGGACCGGGCGCCAGCGGCGCAAGGCCGACTGACGGCTGCGGGACGAGAACGACAGACGGTTGCGGGGCCCCTCGGGTGAGGGGCCCCGGCCGTTTTCCGGGCCCGGCGCCGTCAGGCCGCCGGCCGTCTGTCGCCGGCCGTCTGCCGTCAGGCCGTCGAGGCGGGCGCGGCACTCGCCACGGACTCGGCTGTCGCGGCGGGCGCCAGCCGGCGCAACCGCTCCGCCGTCTCCGCGTCACGCGGCGCCATCACGATCAACTGCAGCCCCTCCGCGGCCAGCAGCACGTGCTGGTCGATCCGAAGCTCGCCCAACTCCTCGTGGCGCACCACCTTCTCCGCGCCCGAACGCTCCGCGACCTGGTGCTCGTCCAGCCAGCGGTCCGCCTCCGGATGCTCGCCGCGCACATGCTGGATCATCCGGCCCAGCCGGCGGCCCACCGCCGTCGCCTCCCCGCCCCGCTCCGCGTACGCCGAGCGCAACTGCGCCAGGAAACGGCGGGCGTGCTCCTCCCAGTGCTCCACCCGGCGCCGGTGCACCGCGTTGCCGAACACCACCCACGCCAGGTTGCACTCCTGCGGCGGCCGCCCGGACAACCCGAACAGCGCGTCCGCGCCCGGATTCCAGGCCCGCACGTCCCAGTTGGCGTCCATCACCCAGGCCGGCGACGGCCACTGGGCGTGCATCAGCCGCAGCAGCGCCACCGGGACCTCGGCGGCCGCCGTCACCTCGCCGTCCAGCGGATGACTGCTCGCCAGCCGGAACAGGTACGCCGTCTCCGCCCGGTCCAGCCGCAACGTCCGCGCCAGACTCGCCAGAACCTCCGGCGACGGGTGGATGTCCCGCCCCTGCTCCAGCCACGTGTACCAGGTCACTCCCACCCCGGCCAGCAGTGCCAATTCCTCCCGCCGCAGCCCCGGCGTGCGCCGCCGGACCCCCGGCGCCAGCCCGACGTCCTGCGGCGTCAGCCGGGCCCGCCGGGTGCGCAGGAAACTCGACAGCTCCGCGCGACGCTCCTCCACCTCGTTCATGTCCCCCGTCCTTCCTGGTGGTCGAACTACCAGTATCCCCACGCACTGCTGCGCCCCCGGCGTCCGAACGAAGCTTGATCACGACAACGCACCGCATGCGCAAGGGAATCGTGATGAACCGCCAGAACCGTACTGTCCGCCGCGCGTTGGTCGCCCTCGCGGCCGCCACCCTGCTCGGCACCGCCGGCACGCTACCCGCCGCCGCGGCCGCCCACCGTCCGGCCCCGGCCGTGATCGCCGGCCACGCGCCCACCCTGGTGCCCGAGACCGCGGTCTGGGATGCGGCCCACCACCGCTTCCTGGTCGGCTCGCTGCGCCACGGCACCGTCTCCGCCGTCGCCGCCGACGGTAGCGTCCGCACCCTGATCGACGACCCCGGCACCCTGATAGAGATCGCCGGCCTGCGGATCGACCAGGCCCACCGCCGCATCCTGGTCACCAACCTCGACAACGGCATCGGCGAACGCAGCGGCCCCGCCACCCTCGGCCGAGTCGCCGGCATCGCCGCCTACGACCTGGACACCGGCCGCCGCCTCTTCTACACCGACCTCGCCGCCGTCGCCGCCGACGGCGGCGCCCACCTGGCCAACGACATCGCCGTCGCCCCCGACGGCACCGCCTACGTCACCGACTCCTTCGCCCCGTACGTCTACCAGGTCGACCCCGACGGCACCGGCTCCGTCCTGCTGCGCGACGACCGCCTCACCGCCCCCGCCGGCTCCTACGGCCTCAACGGCATCGCCTACCAGGGCGGCCGGCTCATCCTCGGCAAGTGGGACGACGGCACCCTGTGGCAGGTCCCGCTGTGGGACCCGGCCGCCCTGCGCCGCGTCGAGGTCGCCGACGGCGGGGCCCTGCTGCACCTCGACGGCATCTTCGCCCGCCCGGACGGCACCCTCGCCGGCGTCACCAACCTCTTCTACGGCGCCGGCCGCGACGCCGAGGTGGAGCTGCGCTCCGACGACCGCTGGCGCACCGCCCGCCTCACCGCCGTCCACCCCTCCAGCGACCCCACTCCCACCGCCGTCACCACCGGCCCCGCCGGCGCCCTCTACCAGCTCTCCGGAGGCCTCACCGAAGCCAACGCCGGCCACCCGACGGACAGTTTCGTCCTGCGGCGGATCTGACGCTGCTCTGAAATCCCTTCGGCAATCGATGTTGGCGAGATGCAATGCTGTGTACATCACCAACATCGATTGGCGGAGGTGCCAGATGTCCGTGACACAGATCGACATCGATGAAGAGGCACTGGAGCGCGCGATGGCCCTCGCCGGAGTGCGGACCAAGAAGGAAGCTGTCAACCTCGCACTGCGCTTCTACGCCGAACAGCAGGAACGCGCGGCCCGCATCAGCAGGCATTTTGAGCGGGCCCGACACTGGGAGTCCGTCGAGCGAGCCGAGCGGCTGCACCAGGCCGAGAAGGATGCTCGGTGATCCATCTCCTCGACACGTCGGCACTGGTCCGGCTGCTGCGTGAGCCCAGGCTCCAGACCGCCTGGTTCGACGCGATCGACGCGGACTATCGGACTGTGTCGCGGTACGCCCCCGACCTGAGCGAACACAGCATTTTCGACCACGAGTGAGCCGACCCCGAGCTCAGGCGGTGAGCGCCGGAACCGCCCGCGCCGCCCGGCGGGCCTCGTCGTAGCGCTCCAGCAGCAGGGCGGCCAGTTCCGGGGCGGGGCCGAGGGTGTCGGCCACGGTGTCCGCCCCGCTCGCGGCCGCCGCGATGCGGTCGGGCAGCAGGCCCGGGGCCACCAGGTAGGGGGCGACCGCGGTGCGCTCGGCGCCGGCGGCACGCAGGGCGGCGAGGGCGTCAGGGACGCGCGGGCCGGAGGCCGAGGCGTAGGCGACCTCGACGGCGGCCCAGCCGCGGGTGCGGCGCCATGCGGCGGCGACGGCGCGGGTGGCGGCGTCGGCGGCCGGGTCGGAGGAGCCCGCGGCGGCCAGCACCACGCCCGTACGGGCGCGGACCGCGGCCGAGCGGACGTCGAGCCCGGCCTCGGCGAGGCGGCGGTCCAGGGCGGTCAGCAGCAGGGGCGAGGGACCCAGCACGTCGGCCACCGGCAGTGCGGCGCCGGCGGCCCGCAGGGCGGCGGGGATGTCGTGCTTGGCGTGGAAGGCCCGGTTGAGCAGCAGCGGGACGGCCACCGCGTCGTCGAGCCGGCCCACGACCTGGGGGATCCGCGGGGCGCAGTGGTCCAGGTAGGCGGTGGCGACCTCCAGGCCGGGCCGCTGCGCCCGCACCTGCCGTACCAGGGCGGCGACGGTCGCGGCGTGGCGCGGGTCGCGGCTGCCGTGGGCGATGAGGAGCAGGGCGGGCATCAGCGGGGCCTCACTTGGTGGCGGTCAGCAGGCCGCGGTTGCGCAGGACCCGGCGCTCGATCGGGGTGAACACCAGCAGTTCGATGGCGATGCCGACGAACAGGATGAGGATGATGCCGAGCAGGACGCCGGACATGTCGGAGAACTCGCGCTGGTCCTCCAGGAACCGGCCGAGGCCCCGGCCGAGGTCGGGGGAGGAGGCGACCAGTTCGGCGGCCATCAGGGAGCGCCAGGAGAATGCCCAGCCCTGCTTGAGGCCGGCCAGGTAGCCGGGCAGCGCGGCGGGGATGAGCACGTGGCGGGCGCCGGTCAGGCCGGTGGCGCCGATGGTGCGTCCGGCGCGCAGGAACAGCGGCGGCACCTGGTCGATGCCGGCGACCAGGCCGTTGGCGATGGAGGGGACGGCGCCGAGCAGGATCACCGCGTACATCATCGAGTCGTTGATGCCGAGCCAGATGACCGCGGCGGGTACCCAGGCGACCGAGGGCAGCGACTGCAGGCCCTGCAGGACCGGGCCGATCGCGGTGCGCACCGGCTTGACCCGGGCGACCACCAGGCCGATCGGGGTGCCGATGACGACGGCGAGCAGGAAGCCGGACAGGCCGCGCCAGACGCTGGTCCAGATGATGGAGAACAGCGTGCCCTGGTACCAGAGGTCCTGCAGGGAGTGCCACACGTCCGCGGGGCTGGGCAGCTTGTACGAGGAGGTGAGGTGCAGGCTGTACGCGCCCTGCCACAGCGCGAGCACGACCAGCACGCCGATCAGCGGCGGCAGCGCCTTGGTGCGCAGCACCTCGCCGAGTGAACTGCGCTGTGCGGAGACGGAGTCGAGGGCGTCGAGGCCGGCGCCGACGTCGGCGGTGCCGCTGTCGGGGCGGGACAGCGTGGTGTCAGTGCTGGACATGGCGACGGATCTCCCCACGCAGTTCTTCGGTGATCTCGATGGACAGGTCGGCCACGCCCGAGGACTCGATGCGGCGCGGCTGCGGCAGGTCGATCCGCCACTCGCGGGCGACCCGGCCGGGGCGGGAGGAGAGCAGCACGACGCGCTGGGCCAGACGCACCGCCTCGCGCACGTTGTGGGTGACGAACAGGACGGACAGCCGGCGTTCGGCCCAGATCCGGGTGATCTCGTCGTGCAGCACGTCCCGGGTGATGGCGTCGAGCGCGGCGAACGGCTCGTCCATCAGCAGCACCTTGCTGCCCTGGGCGAGCGCCCGGGCCATCGCCACGCGCTGGCGCATGCCGCCGGATAGCTCGTGCACCCGCTTGCCGTACGCGCCGCCCAGGCGGACGAGTTCGAGCAGGCGCTCGGCCTCGGCGCGGCGCTCGGGACGGGGCACGCCGGCCAGCTTGAGGGCCAGCTCGATGTTCCTGCCGGCGGTGAGCCAGGGGAACAGCGCGTGCTCCTGGAACATCAGGGCGGGGCGGCCGCCGGGCACCTCGATGGTGCCGCGGCTGGGCTTGTCCAGGCCGGCGACCAGGTTGAGCAGGGTGGACTTGCCGCAGCCGGAGGCGCCGAGCAGGGTGACGAACTCGCCGGGCGCGACGTCGAGGGTGATGTCGTCCAGGACGTGGGTCTGCGCGCCCGGGCGGCCGAAGGACTTGTGCACGTGCGAGATCCGCACGGCGGGCGCGCCGCCGGGGGCGTGGACGCCGGTGGCGTTGGCCTCGGTGGTCAGTGCCGGGCTCATGCGCCCTCCTCGCTTCGCTCGGCAGGGGCATTCGCCCACGCGCGCCTTCTGATGATTCGCTCGCTGTGCTCGCTCATGCGGGCCCCTCCTGCGTGAGTGGTCATGGGCCCCTCCTGCCGGTCGGCGGGCCAGGAGGGAAAGGGCTGCGAAGCGGGGGCCGGGGTCCGGCCCCCGCCCGTCCCGGTGGGCATCGATCGGGGATCGACCGGGCGGGCGGGGGACCGGACCGCGGGTTCGGGGGTGAACTGCCGTACGTCCGGCGCTACTTGGCGCCGAGTCCGGCGTCCGCCACGGAGGCCTGGCCCTGTGCCGCGAGGACCTTGTTGAGCAGGGTGAGGTCGTAGATGCCGTCCAGGTTCGCCCCCGCGCCAGCGGAACTTGATCTGGGCAGCTTGAGGAGCCCGGCGGTGACGGCGTGGTCGGCCTCGGCCTGCAGGGTGTTCGCCAGCGGGTCGTCGAGGAAGTCGATGTCGGCCCAGGCCGGGTCGAGGACGGCCGGCTCCAGCGCGTTGCCGGTGGCCTGCTTGATGGCCTCGTTGGCGTCGGCCTTGGCCTTGTAGGGGCTGGACTTGATGAAGGCGTTGGTGTTCACCGAGCCGCGCAGCACGGCCTCCACCACGTCCGGGTGCTCCTTGAGGAACTTCTGCGAGACGATGATGTTGGTGATCACGAACTTCTTGTCCGGCCAGACGTCCTTCTCGTCGAGCAGGACCTTCGCGCCGAGCGTGACCAGCTTGGAGGCGGTCGGCTCGGGCACCCAGGCGCCGTCGATGGAGCCCTGCTTGTAGGCGTCGGGGGTGACCTTGTTGTCGGTGCGCACCACGGAGACGTCGCCCGCGCCGGAGGTCGCCTCGACCTTGTAGCCCTTGCCCGCGAGGTAGTTGAGCAGTGCCACGTCCTGGGTGTTGCCCAGCTGCGGGGTGGCGATCTTCTTGCCCTTGAGGTCGTCCAGCGAGGAGATCTTCGCCGGGTTGACCACGAGCTTGACCCCGCCGGAGGCCGAACCACCGATGATCTTCAGCGACTTGCCGTCGGACTTGGTGTAGCCGTTGATCGCGGGGGAGGGGCCGATCCAGCCGATGTCGATGGAGCCGGCGTTGAGCGCCTCGATCTCGGACGGGCCCGCGTTGAAGACCTGGGTCTTGATCTGGGTGGCGCCCAACTCCTTCTGGAACAGGCCCTCCTGGAGGCCGACCAGAGCGGTGCCGTGGGTCAGGTTGGCGAAGTAGCCGATCTTCACGGTGTCCGCGGAGAGCTTCGCGCCGGTGGAATTCCCGCCGGCGGCTGTCGAGTTGGCCTTGGTGTCCGAGGACTTGTCGTCCGCCTTCGACCCGTAGCCGCAGGCGCTGACCAGGCTCAGGGCGGCCAGCGAGGCGACGACGGCCGCCAGGCGGCGTCTGCTCCGCCCGGCATCGGGGCGGGAGAGGGTATGGGAGGGTGCCGGGTTCGGTGCCATGGTGGTGAGTCCTGTTCGCGGACGGACCGTCAGGAGGCGGTCTCGGGCGGGAAGTCGGGAAGGTGGTGCGCGCGGCATCGAGGTGCCGGGGCAAGCCGGGCGGCTGTGGGGGGAGGACAGCCCGGTGACAGGGCGTTCTCAGCCCTGTCGGCCCACACATCGGGTCAAGCCGCCCTGGCCGCTGCCGAGGGCGCCGCTGCCGATGCGGCCGCCTTCCTTGTCCATGCTCGAGAACGCCTCGCTGGGCATCAGACCCAGTCCTCCTCGTCGGGTGCGTCGGGTGCGTCGTTGGTGCGTACGGTCTCGAAGGCCTCGCCCGCCATCCCGGCGGTGAGGGTGGTGCCGTCGGCCGGGTCGATCAGCAGGAACGAGCCGGTGCGGCGGTTGTCGGCGTAGGTGTCGAGGGCCAGCGGCTCAGCGGTGCGCAGCCGCACGTGGCCGATGTCGTTGACGTTCAACCCCTCGGCGCCGGAGCGTCGTTCGAGAGTGTCGATGTCGATCCGGTAGGAGATCTCCTTGACCAGCGCGCGCACCGTGCGGGTGGTGTGCTTGAGCAGCACCTTGTCCCCGGCGCGCAGCGGCCGCTCGTTGAGGTGGCTGACGGTGGCCTCGATGTCCTGGGTGGGGGCAGGGGCCGCCCCGGCGGCGATCAGGTCGCCGCGGGAGATGTCGAGCTCGTCGGTGAGGCGGACGGTGACCGACTGGGGCGCCCAGGCGATGTCGCTCTGGCGGCCGAGCGCGTCGATCCCGGCGACCGTGCTGGTCCGGCCGGAGGGCAGCACCGTGACGCTGTCGCCGACACGCAGCACGCCGGAGGCCAGCTGGCCCGCGTAGCCGCGGTAGTCGGGGTGCTCCTCGGTCTGCGGCCGGATCACGTACTGGACCGGGAAGCGGGCGCCCTCCTGGCTGGGGTCGCTGCCGACCGGGACGGTCTCCAGGTGCTCCAGCAGGGTCGGGCCGCCGTACCAGTCCATGTGGGCGGACGGCTCGACGACGTTGTCCCCGGCCAGGGCGGAGATCGGGACGGCGAGGACGTCGCCCACGCCGAGCGAGGCGGCGTAGGCGGTGAACTCCTCGGCGATGGCGGCGAAGACGGGCTCCGCGTAGTCGACCAGGTCCATCTTGTTGACGGCCAGGACGACGTGCGGCACCCGCAGCAGCGCGGCGACGGCGGCGTGCCGGCGGGTCTGCTCGACCACGCCGTTGCGGGCGTCGACCAGCACGACGGCGAGCTCGGCGGTGGAGGCGCCGGTCACCATGTTGCGGGTGTACTGCACGTGTCCGGGGGTGTCGGCGAGGATGAACCGCCGCCGGGGGGTGGCGAAGTAGCGGTAGGCGACGTCGATGGTGATGCCCTGCTCGCGCTCGGCCCGCAGGCCGTCGGTGAGCAGCGCCAGGTCGGGCGCCTCCTGGCCGCGACCCAGGGAGACGCGTTCGACGGCCTCCAGCTGGTCGGCGAGCACCGACTTGGAGTCGTGCAGCAGTCGGCCGACCAGGGTGGACTTGCCGTCGTCGACGGAGCCGGCGGTGGCGAAGCGCAGCAGCGACGTGGCGGTGGCTTCCCGGGTGGTGCTGGTCATCTTAGAAGTACCCCTCGCGCTTGCGGTCTTCCATCGCGGCCTCGGACAGCTTGTCGTCGGCGCGGGTGGCGCCGCGCTCGGTGAGGCGGCTGGCGGCGATCTCGGCGATCACGGCCTCGATGGTGGTGGCGTCGGAGTCAACGGCGCCGGTGCAGGACATGTCGCCGACGGTGCGGTAGCGGATCAGCCGCCGCTCGACGGGCTCGCTGTCCTTGGGGCCGCCCCACTCGCCGGCGGTCAGCCACATGCCGCCCCGGGCGAAGACGTCCCGCTCGTGCGCGTAGTAGATCTCCGGCAGCTCGATGCCCTCGCGCTCGATGTACTGCCAGACGTCCAGCTCGGTCCAGTTGGACAGCGGGAAGACCCGCACGTGCTCGCCGACCGCGTGCCGGCCGTTGTACAGCGACCACAGCTCGGGGCGCTGGCGGCGCGGGTCCCAGGCGCCGAACTCGTCGCGCAGCGAGAAGACGCGCTCCTTGGCGCGGGCCTTCTCCTCGTCCCGGCGGCCGCCGCCGAACACCGCGTCGAAACGGTTCTGCTCGATCGCGTCGAGCAGCGGCACGGTCTGCAGCGGGTTGCGGGTGCCGTCCGGGCGCTCGCGCAGCACACCGCGGTCGATGAAGTCCTGGACGTGGGCGACGTGCAGGCGCAGGTTGTGCTGCGCGACGACGCGGTCGCGGTAGGCGATGACCTCGGGGAAGTTGTGCCCGGTGTCGACGTGCAGCAGGGAGAAGGGCACCGGCGCCGGATGGAAGGCCTTGAGCGCCAGGTGCAGCATGACGATGGAGTCCTTGCCGCCGGAGAACAGGATCACCGGGCGCTCGAACTCCCCCGCGACCTCGCGGAAGATGTGCACCGACTCGGCCTCCAGCGCGTCCAGGTGGGACAGCGCGAAGGGGGTGTCTTCGGTGCGGACCGGGCTGTCGGTCGCGGTGGTCATGCCAGACCCCTCTCGGTCAGGAAGGCGTGCAGCTCGGCGGCGGACTCGGTGACCGCGCGGCCCTGCGTCTGGATACGCAGCTCCGGGTTGTCCGGGGCCTCGTACGGGTCGTCCACGCCGGTGAGACCCGAGATCTCACCGGCGGCCTGCTTGGCGTACAGGCCCTTGACATCGCGGTCCGAGCACAGCTCGACCGGGGTGGCGACGTGGATCTCCAGGAACTCGGTGCCGGCCGCGGCGTGGCGCTCGCGCACGGCGGCGCGGGAGTCGGCGAACGGGGCGATCACCGGCGCGAGCACCTTGACGCCGTTGGCGGCGAGCTTCTCGGCGACGAAGCCGATCCGGGTGACGTTGGTGTGCCGGTCCTCGCGGGAGAAGCCGAGGCCCTTGGAGAGGAACTCGCGGATCTCGTCGCCGTCCAGGACCTCGACCCGGTGGCCCTCGGCGCGCAGCCGCTCGGCCAGCGAGAAGGCCAGCGTGGTCTTGCCGGCGCTCGGCAGCCCGGTCAGCCACACGGTGGCGCCGCGCTCGCAGGGGGCGGCCGCGCGGGCCGCCTCTGCGGCTCCATCGGCGGCCAGGGTGTGAGCTGTCACGGTGTCTTCCTTACGCGAGAAGTGATGGCTGATCAGAGGTGGATGCCGCACTCGGTCTTGCCGGAGCCGGACCAGCGGCCGGCCCGGGCGTCCTCGCCCTCGGCGGGCTTGCGGGTGCAGGACAGCGGCGAGCAGCCGATCGAGGTGTAGCCCTCCCACAGCAGCGGGTTGAGCAGCACGCCGTTGGCGGCGACGTAGGCGTCCACGTCCTCCTGCGTCCACCGGGCGATCGGGGCGATCTTGACCTTGCGGCGCTTGGGGTCCCAGGCCACCACCGGGGTGCTGGCGCGGGTCGGCGACTCGTCGCGGCGCAGCCCGGTGGCCCAGGCGTCGTAGCCGCCGAGGCCGCGGTTGAGCGGCTCGACCTTGCGCAGCGAGCAGCACAGGTCCGGGTCGCGGTCGTGCAGGTTCGGCCCGTGCTCGGCGTCCTGCTCGGCGACCGTCTTCAGCGGCGTGAGCGTGATGACGTTGACCGGCATGGTCGCGGCCACCGCGTCGCGGGTGCCGATGGTCTCCGCGAAGTGGTAGCCGGTGTCCAGGAACACCACGTCCACGCCGGGGAACACCGAGGAGGCGAGGTGGGCGACCACCGCGTCCTCCATCGAGGAGGTGACGCAGAACCGCTTGCCGAAGGTGTCGGCGGCCCAGCGCAGGATCTCCTGCGGCGTGGCCTCCTCCAGCTCGCGGCCGGCGCGGACGGCGATCTCCTCGTAGTCAGTCGTCGTGCCGCTCATGGGACGCACCCCCGTTGGTCGGTGACAGCAGGCCGAGGAACTTCAACTGGAAGGCACGGCGGCAGCCGTGGCACTCCCAGGCGCCGTGCCCGGCCTCGGACGGGCGCAGGTCCTCGTCCCCGCAGTAGGGGCAGAAGAACGGAGCGGCTCTCTCGCTCACGACAGCTGCTCCTCGGTGGCCCGGGCCGCCCACTGGGCGAAGCGCTCGCCCTCGGCGCGGTCGCCCTGGTAGCGGGTCAGCAGGCGCTCGACGTAGTCGGGCAGGCCGGCGCTGGTGACCTTGAGACCGCGGACCTTGCGGCCGAAGCCGGCCTCCAGCCCGAGCGCGCCGCCCAGGTGGACCTGGTAGCCCTCGACCTGGTTGCCGTCCTCGTCGGTGACCAGCTGGCCCTTGAGGCCGATGTCGGCGACCTGGATGCGGGCGCAGGCGTTCGGGCAGCCGTTGATGTTGATGGTCAGCGGCTCGGCGAACTCCGGCAGGCGCTGCTCCAGTTCGTCGATCAGGGTGCGGCCGCGCTCCTTGGTCTCGACGATGGCGAGCTTGCAGTACTCGATGCCGGTGCAGGCCATGGTGCCGCGGCGGAACGGCGAGGGGGTGACCCGCAGGTCGAGCGCCTCCAGGCCGGCCACGACCGACTCGACGTGCTCCTCGGCGATGTCGAGGATCAGCATCTTCTGCTCGGCGGTGGTGCGCACCCGGTCGCTGCCGTGGTCGGCGGCGAGGTCGGCGATCCGGCCGAGCAGCTTGCCGTCGACCCGGCCGACGCGCGGGGCGAAGCCGATGTAGAACCGGCCGTCCTTCTGCCGGTGGACGCCGACGTGGTCGCGCCAGCGGGCGGCGGGCTCGACGGGCGCGGGGCCGTCGACCAGCTTGTGCTTCAGGTACTCGTCCTCCAGCACCTGACGGAACTTCTCCGCGCCCCAGTCGGCGACCAGGAACTTCAGCCGGGCGCGGTTGCGCAGGCGCCGGTAGCCGTAGTCGCGGAAGATGCCGATCACGCCGCCGTAGACGTCCGGCACCTGCTCCAGCGGGACCCAGGCGCCCAGGCGCACGCCCAGGCGCGGGTTGGTGGACAGGCCGCCGCCGACCCACAGGTCGAAGCCGGGCCCGTGCTCGGGGTGGACCACGCCGACGAAGGCGACGTCGTTGATCTCGTGCGCGACGTCCAACAGCGGGGAGCCGGAGATCGCGCTCTTGAACTTGCGCGGCAGGTTGGAGAATTCCTTGTTGCCGATGAAGCGGCGGTTGATCTCCTCGATGGCCGGGGTGCCGTCGATGATCTCGTCCTGGGCGACGCCGGCCACCGGGGAGCCGAGGATGACGCGCGGGGTGTCGCCGCAGGCCTCGGTGGTGGACAGGCCGACGGCCTCCAGCTTCCGCCAGATCGCCGGGACGTCCTCGATCCGGATCCAGTGGTACTGGATGTTCTGGCGGTCGGTCAGGTCGGCGGTGCCCCGGGCGTACTGCTCGGAGACCTCGGCGACGGCCCGCAGCTGGGGGACGGTCAGCCGGCCGCCGTCGATGCGCACCCGGAGCATGAAGTACTCGGCGTCCAGCTCGTGCGGGTCCAGGATCGCGGTCTTGCCGCCGTCGATGCCCTCCTTGCGCTGGGTGTAGAGGCCCCACCAGCGCATCCGGCCGCGCAGGTCGGCGGGGTCGATCGAGTCGAAGCCCCGGTGCGCGTAGATCGTCTCAATACGTGTCCGCACATTGAGACCGTCGTCGTCCTTCTTGAACTGCTCGTTGGCGTTCAGAGGGGTGAAGTGGCCCATGCCCCACTGGCCCTCGCCGCGGTGGCGGGTCACCTTGCGAGCCGCGGCGGGTCGGCGCGCGGCGGTGCGGTCGGCCGTGGGCTCGGCGGTCTCGGGGGAGGTGGCCATGGTGAAGTCCTTCGGGGCAGGTGGTGCTGGAGCCGGGTGGGTCGCTGGGCGTGCTCGACGCTGCGGTGCTGCTGTGACCTGCGGGTTTCTCAGGACCGGGGAGAGCAGTGGCCGGGCCGGGCGGGCGCCTACGCATCCGCTGCTGCGGGGGATGGCGTGAGGTCGGCGCCGGGTGCGGTGGTGCGGCGGGGTGGGCTCAGATCACCGGACAGATGGCGCTGGACACGCGAAGGAGATCGACGTGGAGTCGACCTACCAGGGTGGTTCCGGCGCTAGACATGGCAAGAGATTCGCACGGCACGGGACTCGCGGTCCACTAACATCCGAATGCTGGACGCTGGAGTTTCAGAATCCGGGACGCCGTACGGTTCCCGCCGCTCCCCGCCCGGTGTCCGGTCACGCGCCCGTACCCCCGGGGAGATCAACCGCAGCTGTCGGGGCCCGATACCGTTAGCCCTGTGCAAGCAGCAGGCGATACGAGCAGACCGAATCCCGAGCGGGTCTCCCGGCGCCGGGGCAAGGGCTCCCGGCGCGCGGCCAAACAGGCCACCTGGCGCCGCACCGTGTGGGAGTTGGTCAGGGACACCACCAACACCTGCGTCGAGTACCGGGTCACCGGCCTCGCCGCGGAGGCGGCCTTCTTCACCCTGCTGTCGATCCCACCGCTGCTGCTCGGCCTGGCCGCCACCCTCGGCTATCTCGACGAGTTCCTCGGCGCGGGCACCATCGACCGGCTCAAGCACGACATCGTCTCGGCCTCCGGGACGGTGCTGTCGGACTCCTCCGTCAACCAGGTCGTCAAACCGCTGCTCAGCCAGGTCTTCGACCACACCCGGCCCGACCTCATCTCGATCGGCTTCCTGCTGTCGCTGTGGTCCGGATCCCGGGCGCTCTACATCTTCATCGACACCATCACCGTCATGTACGGGCTGGACGGCAAGCGCGGCATCGTCAAGACCCGCACGATGTCGCTCGGCCTCTACCTCGGCGCCCTGGTGATCGGTTCGCTGGTGCTGCCCCTGATGATGGCCGGGCCCGGACTGGTCGAGAACGCCGTGCCCGGCATCGCGGGGCTGGTCGGCGCCGCCTACTGGCCGGTCGCGATCCTGCTGCTGATCGTCTCCCTCACCACCCTCTACCACCTGGCCGTACCGGTCTCCACGCCCTGGCGCGAGGACATCCCCGGCGCCCTGGTCGCCCTGGTGGTGCTGGTCTTCTGCAGCGTCGGCCTGCGCCTCTACCTGGTCAGCTCGGTCGAGGGCCCCTCGGTGTACGGCTCGCTGGCCGCGCCGGTGGCCGTACTGCTGTGGATCTTCGTAGTGGCCCTCGCGGTGCTCATCGGCGCCGCCATGAACGCCGCCATAGACCGTCGCTGGCCCACCCTGGAGACCGCCGACGCCCGCGCCGAGAACGAGCGCGCCCACGAGGAGGCCGCCGCCGCCGTGGTCCGCGAGGTCGCCGCCCGACGGGCCGTCGAACGGGCCCGGCGGGCCCGCGAGCTGGGCCTGGCCGAGGGCGTCGAGGAGGAGTGGGGCGAGGAGGAGGTCGACGAGGTCGACGTGCCCGCAGAGTACCCCGAGCGGTGGGCCGACATACTGGCCGCCGACAACGTGCGCGGCCGCCTCACCTCCCGCGGCGGGCCGCACCACCGGCCCGCCCCGCCGCCGCCGGACAGTGACCGGCCGGCCGGGCCGCCGCCGGAGCGGCAGCTGCCGGGCTACCCGCCCAGGCCGCCGCGGCCGCCGTGGGAGCAGCGGTAGCGGGCGGTTCCGGGCGCCGGCCGGTGGTGACGGGCGTTTCGAGCGCCGGCCGGCGGTGACGGGCGTTTCGGGACATACGGGCAGGGCCTCCCCCGCGGGTGCGGGGGAGGCCCTGTGTGTTCTTCCGGCCGGATGTGGCGGTCGGATGGTGATCAGGTGCCGGTCGGGTTCGGGGGGAACGGGGACTGCGGGGGCAGGCCGTAGCCGTGGGTGGGCTGGTCGGCGACCGGCGGGTAGCCGTACGAGGGCCGGGCGCCGTCCGGCTGGGGGCCGCCGGGCTGCGGCGTGGCCGGGGTGCGGCCGAACGCGGGGCGCAGCTCGGTGGGGGCGCCGGGGTCCGCGAGGCCGCCCAGGGTCGGGCTCGGTGCCGCCGGGTCGGCGCCCGGGCCCGTACCGGGGCCCGCGCCCGGACCTGCGCCCGGACCCGGGGCGGTCGGGGCGGTCGCGGCGGAGCGGTCGGCCGGGCCGGCCTGTGCCAGGACCGGCTCGGGGCTCGGCGGGGCCGGCTCCATGGCGGTGCGGCCCGAGGAGTCGCTCAGCTTGATCAGCAGCGCGATCATCAGCCAGTTCGCCAGCAGCGAGGAGCCACCGGCGGCCAGGAACGGCAGCGCCTTGCCGGTCAGCGGGACCAGCCCGCTCACGCCGCCGACGACCACGAAGATCTGCAGCGCGAGCGCCGCCGACAGGCCGGTGGCTAGCAGCTTGCCGAACGGGTCGGTCAGGCCGATCGCGGTGCGCAGCCCGCGCTGGATCAGCAGCACGTACACCAGCAGCACCGCCGTCACCCCGGCCAGGCCCAGCTCCTCGCCGATGGTGGTGAAGATGAAGTCGCTGCGCCCGGCGAAGCCGATCAGCCACGGCCGGCCCGAGCCCAGGCCGGTCCCGGTCATGTGCCCGGTGCCCAGGCTGAACAGTGCCTCGGCGGGCTGTTCGGAGATCGCCGGGTCGTGCACCGGCTTGTAGTAGTCGAGCGGGTGCAGCCAGGCCTCGACACGCCCGTGCACGTGCGGTTCCAGGGTGCCGACCACCGTCGCGCCGCCGACCGCCATGATCACGCCGAGCACCACCCAGCTGGTGCGCTCGGTCGCCACGTACAGCATCACGATGAAGAGGCCGAAGAAGATCAGCGAGGTGCCCAGGTCGCGCTCGAAGATCAGCACCAGCAGGCTGACCGCCCAGATCGCCAGCACCGGACCGGCGTGCCGGCCGCGCGGCAGGGTCATCCCCCAGACCTTCCGCCCGGCCAGCGCCAGGGCGTCCCGGTTGGCCATCAGGTAGCCCGCGAAGAAGATCGTGATCGCGACCTTCACGAACTCGTCCGGCTCGAAGGAGGGCAGCCCGGGAAGCTTGATCCACCGCTTGGCGCCGAAGCTGTCGGTCGGCGAGAACACCGGCGCGGTCAGCAGGATCAGCGCGCCCGCCATCATCAGGTAGACGTACCGCTGGAAGAAGCGGTGGTGCTTGACGAAGACGATCAGCGCGATCGCCGCCGCCACCGAGATGAACACCCACATCAGCTGGGAGGGCGCGGCCGGGAGCTTCTGGTAGTCGCCCTTGGCCGCGTGCGCGGCCTTGTAGCTGAAGTCCAGCCGGTCCAGCAGCACCAGCCCGAAGCCGGTCAGGAACACCCCGATCGGCAGGATCAGCGGGTCGGCGTACGGCGCGAACCGCCGCACCGCCAGGTGCGCGGCCACGGCCAGCGCCCCGAGGGACAGCCCGTGTATCAGCAGCCCCGGAGGCATCGAGCCTCTCAGTGCCAGCGAGGCGTCGATGTGTCCCGCCAGACAGACGGCCACCGCGAGGACCAGCAGGCCCAGCTCGATGTTGCGGTGGCGCGCGGCCAGCCGGCGGCCCTCGCCGCGTGCAGTGCTTCGCACCTCTTGTCGTCCCCTTGCTGTCACCCACGTGGCCGGTATCGCCGACGGTGCATCCTGCCAGACGAACGCGGTCCGGCGCCGGTTGCGGTCCCGGGGCCGGCGAGGGGAGAACTTTGCCTGGGCAAAGCTTTGCTGGGGCTGGGTAAAGCTTTGTTCAGGTCCAGGTATAGAGGTGGGCCCCGCCCGGGGCGGACCCCGTGGGGGGAGGACATCATGGCCGGGCGCCGCGGCCCCCGCCCGGTGCCTTCCGGCGGTTGCGGACGAGGTGAGTGGACGGATGGACGGCGCGGCGCTTGCGTACAGCGGACCGCCCGCGTGGCAGTGGTCCGACCTGGTCACCTCCTGGACCTTCGAACCGCTGGTGCTCGCGCTCTCGGTGCTGCTCGGCGGCTGGTACCTGATCGCGGTGCGCACCGTCCACCGGGGCGGCGGGCGCTGGCAGCCCACCCGCACCGCCGCCTTCCTCGGCGGGCTGCTGCTGTGGATCTGGTGCACCTGTTCCGGCCTCGGCGTGTACGAGCGGATCCTCTTCACCGACCGCGCGGTGCAGGTCGTGCTGCTGCTCATGGTCGTCCCGCTGCTGCTGGCGCTCGGCGCGCCGATCTCGCTGCTGGTCGAGTCCTTGCCGGAGCACCGCCGCGAGCGGGTCCTGCGGGCGCTGCGCAGCCGGCCGTCCAAGGTGCTGATGTTCCCGGCGGTCTCGACCGCGCTGCTGATGGCGCCGCCGTGGCTGCTCTACTTCACGCCCTGGTACGAGTGGTCGCTCTCCAGCGGGGCCGGGAACGTGGTGCTGCACCTGTCGCTGGTGCTGCTCGGGCTGGCGTACTTCTGGCCGCGGCTGCAGATCGACCCGGTCGGGCACGAGTACCCGCACCTGGTCGGGCTGTTCATCACCTTCGCCGAGGTGATCTTCGACGCGGGCCTGGGGATCGTGCTGATCTACGGCGGCCACCTCGTCGCCGAGCACTACTACGTGGCGCTCGGGCGGCCCTGGGGGCCGAGCCTGGCGCAGGACCAGACCTGGGGCGGCAACGCCTTCTGGGTCCTGGGGGACCTCGTCGGGCTGCCGTTCCTGGCCGCGCTGGTGCGGCGGATGGTGGTGCAGGGGCGCGAGGAGATCAAGGCCGTGGACGCCGAGCTGGACGCCCGCTTCGAGGCGGCGGCCGCGGAGGCCCGGGCGGCGGGGCTGCCGGAGGAGGAGGAGACCGGCATGCGGCCCTGGTGGCTGGACGACCCGAACCTCAAGCACCGGTACGGCGGGTAGGGGAGTTCTGTAGGGGGGCCAAGTTTGGTCCTTGCTGGCCCCTGCTGCCGGCCTTGTCCTATCGCGCTGCTCTCGGCCCGTTGTCGGAGCGCTGCCGGCCCGCTGTCGGGCCGTTGTCGAGCGACTTCCGGCCGCCGCGGCCGCATTTCCGCAGGTCAAAAATACGTTGGCCGCGCACGGTCGTTCCGCTAGCGTGTCAGCGTCCGGTTCGGGGGCCGTTGGGCCACCCGAGGAGTAGAGAGCAGGAGGTGAACCCCGTGGTCGTTGTCGCCCCGATAGCTGCCCTGGGCAGCACGCGCGTTCACCTCCTTTTCCCGGCCGCAGGCTGAGCCTTCCGCGCCAGCCGTAGCCCGCCGGGACCATCTCCTCCCGAAGGGCCACTGCGTTGTTCAACGCTGCCTCCGTTCCGTCGTACTCTCCTTCCCTCGCCTCCCCCTCTTCCGTCGACGACTCCCCGCTGTCCCGCTACGGCTGGACGACCGAGCGCGCCGAGCTCTTCGCCCCGCTCGCCGAGGCCGGGCTGCTCCCGGCCCGGATCGTCCGGGTCGACCGTGGCCAGTGCGACGCCGTCCTGGCCGACCCGGAGACGGGCGAGCTGCGCACCGTCCGGCTCGACACCCGGCCGGTGGGCGACGCCGACATGATCAACTGCCCGTGCACGGGCGACTGGGCCGCCGCCGACCTGCACGCCCAGCCGATGGCCGCCGTCGTCGCGCTGCTGCCGCGCTCCACCGCGATCATCCGCAAGGTGGCCGGCAAGCGCTCCGACGGCCAGGTGCTGGCGGCCAACGTCGACACCGTCCTGATCGCCGCCTCGCTCGCGGCCGATCCCGACCTCGGGCGGATCGAGCGCTTCCTCGCCCTGGCCTGGGAGTCCGGCGCCGAACCGCTGGTCGTCCTCACCAAGGCCGACCTGGTCGACGACGCCGAGTTCATCCGCGCCGACGTCGAGGCGGTCGCACCCGGTGTCACTGTGCTGGTGGTCAGCGCCGAGACGGGCGAGGGCATCGACGTGCTCCGCGCCTGCGCCCCGGGTACCACCGTGGTGATCGGCCAGTCCGGCGTCGGCAAGTCCACCCTCACCAATGCGCTGGTCGGCTCCGAGGTGATGGCCGTCCAGGAGGCCCGCTCGGTCGACCAGAAGGGCCGCCACACCACGACCACCCGCGAACTGGCGGCACTGCCCGGCGGGGGCGTGCTGATCGACACCCCCGGGCTGCGCGAGGTCGGCCTCTACGGTGGCGAGGGAGTGGACCTGGCCTTCGCCGACATAGCCGAGCTGGCCGAGCAGTGCCGCTTCCACGACTGCAATCACCACACCGAGCCCGGCTGCGCGGTCCGGGCGGCGCTGGCCGACGGCACGCTGCCGCAGCGCCGGATGGACAGCTACCTCAAGCTCCAGCGCGAGAACGAGTGGATCGCCTCGCGCTCGGACGCCCGGGTGGCCAAGGCCCGGCTGAACAAGTGGAAGACGATCACCAAGTCGATGCGTGCTGCGGGAGGTCCGGTGAAGCGCTGACCTGAGCTGGTTGGACCCGACTCGCCCACGGTTTGCCCGGGGTGCGGTGGGCGCGGGCGGTCCGGACCGCCCGCGCCTCTGGGCCCTTGGGGCCTCTGGGTCGCCGGGCGGCGCGACGAGGTGACCTGAGCGACCCAGGGGACCCGGGCAGGGGACCCGGGCCCTGTGAGGCCCCGGCATGGGCGGAAGGCGGAAGGCGGAAGGCGGAAGGCGGAAGGCGGAGGGCGGAGGTGGCGGCGGGTGGGAGGGAGGGGGAGGGGGAGGGCCCCCCGAACGGCGATGTCCGATTCCCGCCAGTCACCCCCCACCCGGTGCCGCAAACTGGACAACGTGATCGACGACGACATCCGGTACCGAGCCGTGGACAGCCGCGACGCCCGTTTCGACGGGGTCTTCTTCACGGCCGTCACCTCCACCGGAATCTACTGCCGACCGAGCTGCCCCGCCGTGACCCCCAAGCGCGCCAACTGCCGCTTCTACCCCAGCGCCGCGGCCGCCCAGGGCGCGGGCTTCCGTGCCTGCCGCCGCTGCCGCCCCGACTCGGTGCCGGGCTCCCCGGAGTGGAACCACCGCGCCGACCTGGTCGGTCGCGCGATGCGCCTGATCGGCGACGGTGTGGTGGACCGCGAGGGTGTCGCGGGCCTGGCCGACCGCCTCGGCTACAGCGCCCGCCAGCTGCAGCGCCAGCTCACCGCCGAGCTCGGCGCCGGCCCGATCGCCCTGGCCCGCGCCCGCCGCGCCCAGACCGCCCGCCTCCTGCTGCAGACCACCGAGCTGCCCGTCACCGACATCGCGTTCGCGGCCGGCTTCGCCTCCGTCCGCCAGTTCAACGACACCGTCCGCGAGGTCTACGACCGCACCCCGACCAGCCTGCGCGCCGAGGTCGCGGCCGGCCGCCGCACCGCGACCCCGGCAGGCGGCCTCACCCTGCGCCTCGCCTACCGCGGCGCGATCGACAGCGACCACCTGATCGACTTCCTCGCCCTGCGTGCCGTCCCCGGCGTGGAGGAGGTCGTACCCAGCGCGCGCCCCGGCGTGCGCACCTACCGGCGCACCCTCGCGCTCCCGTACGGGCACGGCATCGCCGAAGTCGACGGCCTCGCGCCGGGCGAGCCGCGCACCCGCGGCTGGCTCGACTGCCGCCTGCTGCTCGCCGACCTGCGCGACCTGCCGACCGCCGTCCAGCGCCTGCGCATCCTCTTCGACCTGGACGCCGACCCGGACACCGTCGACGAACAGCTCGGCGCCGACCCGGTGCTCGGCCTGCTGGTCCGCGAGCGCCCCGGCCTGCGCTCGCCCGGCCATGTGGATCCGCACGAGCTCGCCGTGCGCGCCGTCCTCGGCCAGCAGATCACCGTCGGTGCCGCCCGCACCCTGGCGGGCCGGCTCGCCGAGAAGTACGGCGCCGCACTGCCCGAGCCGAGTGGCGGCCTGCGGCTGCTCTTCCCGACGGCGGCGGCCCTGGCCACCGCCGACCCGGAGGACTTCGCGATGCCCGCGGCCCGTCGCCGCGCGCTCACCGGCCTGTGCGCCGCGCTCGCCGAGGGTGTGGTCCGCCTCGACAGCGGGGCCGACCGCGAGGAGGCGGCGGCCCAGCTGCTGGCCCTGCCCGGGATCGGCCCCTGGACGGTCGGCTACCTGCGGATGCGGGCCCTCGCCGACCCCGACGTCTTCCTCCCGAGCGACGTGGGCGTCAAGCACGGCCTGACCCGGCTCGGCGCCGCCGGCGACCCGAAGTCCGCCGCCTGCGCGGCCGGGGCCTGGGCCCCGTGGCGCTCCTACGCCGTCCACCGGCTGTGGGCCGGCCCCGCGAGCACCAGCACCAGCACCAGCGCCATCATCAGTACCGGAACGGAGAACGACCCGGCATGAGCACCACCGTCTACACCACCATGGAGAGCCCCTTCGGCCAGCTGCTGCTCAGCGGTGTGCTGCCGGAGGACGGCGGTGCGGCGGCCCTGGCCACCGTCACCGCGCCCGGCCAGAAGTACGCGCTGGCCGAGCCCGCCGACGACTGGGTGCTCGACCCCGAGGCCCTCGCCGAGCCGGTGACCCAGCTGACCGCCTACTTCGCCGGCCGGCGCACCACCTTCGACCTTCCGCTCGCGCCGGAGGGCACCGAGTTCCGCCGCCGGATCTGGGCCGCGCTGGACGAGATCCCGTACGGCACGACCGTCACCTACGGCCAACTCGCCGAGCTGGCCGGGCAGGAGCCACGCATGGTGCGGGCGGTCGGCGGCGCGGTGGGCGCGAACCCGCTGCTGATCGTCCGCCCCTGTCACCGGGTGATGGGCGCCAACGGCTCGCTCACCGGCTTCGCCGCGGGCGTGGACCGCAAGCGCTGGCTGCTGGAGCTGGAGCGCGGCACCCTCTTCTGACCCGGTGAGCCCGCAGCCGGCTGGGCGGCCTCTCGTCCGGGGTCGGCTGAACCGGTTTCCGTGCCGAGGCGGTCTCAACTGCGCAGGTCCACCCGCCAGTTGTTGCTGCGCATGAACCGCCCGGGCGGGAACTCGAAGTCGCTCTGGCCGAGCAGGGTGAACCCGGCCTTCGCGCAGACCGCGTTGGAGGCGGGGTTGTCCACCGACGGGAACGCGTGCAGATGGCGGTGCGCGGCCTCGCGCCGGGCGGCCTCGACGGCGGCCCGGGTGGCGGCGACGGCGATGCCCCGCCCCTGGTGGCCGGGCAGCACGTTCCACCCCATCTCGTGCACGGTCTCGCCCTCCCACGTCCGGGTGCCGTAGCCGACCGTCCCGACCGCCTCGCCCTCGGGCAGCAGCACGATCCGGTACATGCAACCCAGGGCGGACGGGATGAAGTCCAGGTAGCGCCGGTGCCGGTGGAGCAGCTGCTCCTCGGTCTCCGGTCCGCCGACGTGCTTCTTCATCTCCGGCGTGTTGACCCGGCGCAGCAGCGCGAGGTCGGCGTCCGTCCAGGGTTCGATCTGTACCTCTACGGTGGTCATGGCGGGGACGGTAGCGTCGCCGGGCCTCGGGGACCAGCGGTTTTACCGAGCGGGGCCGGTCCGCAGGCCTCGTCGGCCCGCCTCGTCGGCCCGGCTCCCGGGCTCGCCTCCCGGGCCGGGCTCCTGGACCCGCCTCCTCGGCCCGGCTTCCGGGCCCTGCCCGTCAGCCCTGCTCCCCGCCGCCCCCCGGCTGGGCCAGGGCGCGGGCGAGCTGGTCCAGCGCGGGCAGTGCGTGGACGACCGCCTCGCGGTCGGCCGGGGCGAGGGTGCCCAGGGCGGTGGCGATCCGGCGTTCGTGGGCGTGCTGCCAGTCGTCCAGCTGGCGCCGCCCGGCCGGGGTGAGCGCGATCCGGGCGGTGCGCCGGTCGCCGGGGTCGGCCTGGCGGTCGACGAACCCGGCCTCCAGCAGCTTCCCGACCAGGCCGCTGACGGTGTTGGGGGCGAGCCGCTGCCGGGCGGCCAGCTCGCCGACCCGCAGTGGTGCGGCGGCGAGCGTCAGCAGGAGCTCGACCTGCGCCATCGGCAGGGATTCCCACGGGTAGTCGGTGCGGATGCTGCTGCGCAGTGCGCGGCGCAGCCGGGTGACGGTGTCGGTCAGCTGCCGGGCGTGCTCGACCGCCGGGTCCGGGGCTTCGGTGGCGGGGTCGGGAACATGCGGTGACGACGGCATGGCGAACAGCGTATCGCCTGGTACGGGGCGTTTCCGGCGCGCCGTCCGCCCCTCGGACGGGCCGCGGACGTAGGGTGGGACGTTTCGTATCGCAGGGCGATCAGCTCGTAGAAAGAACATATCTGCATCCGATATATTCGTCCCATGAACGCCACCGCCCTTGCTGCGCGCCTGCTCACCGAGCGGCCCCGGCCCCGCGGCGTAGCCGGCTGGCGCCACGCCCACTGGCTGGCCGTCGGCACGGTCTGCCTCGGCGCTTTCCTCGGCCAGCTCGACGCCAGCGTCATCGCCCTGGTCTTCCCCGCCCTGGGCCGGCACTTCGACGCGGGTTTCGCCGCCGTCGAATGGGTCGCGCTCGCCTACCTGCTGGTCCTGGTCGCCCTGCTGGCCCCGATCGGCTGGCTGTCCGACCTGGTCGGCCGCAAGACCATGTACATCGGCGGCTTCGCCGTCTTCGGCCTGTCCTCGCTGGGCGCCGGATTCGCCGACGCTCTGTGGATCCTGGTCGCCTGCCGGGCCGTCCAGGCCGTCGGCGCCGCGATGATGCAGGCCAACAGCGTCGCCCTGGTCGCGCGCGGGGTCCCGGAGCACGCGATGCGCCGCGCGCTCGGCATCCAGGCCGCCGCCCAGGGCCTCGGGCTGGCGCTCGGCCCCAGCCTCGGCGGGCTGCTGGTGGAGCACGCCTCCTGGCAGTGGGTGTTCTGGGTCAACGTGCCGATCGCCGTGTTCGGCATCGTGGCCGGCTGGTACCTGCTGCCCCGCACCCGGACCTGCGCTCCGGTGGCGGTCCCGGGACCGCGCGACGGCGAGCCGCGGGCGCCCCGCTTCGACCTGCCCGGCATGCTGCTGCTCACCGGCGCGACCAGCGCGCTGCTGCTCGCCCTGTCCACCGCCTCCGGCCTGCCCCTGCCCGGCTGGGCCGTCGCCGTCCTGCTGTTCGTCTCCGTCGTCCTCGCGCTGGCCCTGGTGCGCCAGGAGCGGCGGGCCGCCCGGCCGATCCTGGCGCCGGGGCTGGTGAACACCCCGGGCGTGCGGTCCGGGCTGGTGGTCGCGCTGATCGGCTACCTGCTGCTGTTCTGCCCGCTCGTGCTGGGTCCGGTGCTGCTCACCGGTGCGGGGGTGTCGACGGCTGCCGCGGGACTGGTGGTCACCATGCTGCCGGCGGCCTTCGCGGTCGCCGCGACGGTCGGCGGCGCACTGCTGCCCCGGGGCTGGTCGGACGTGGCCAGGTGCCGCTTCGGCGCGGGCCTCGCGGGCGCCGGGCTGCTGCTGTTCGCCGTGCTGCCGGTCTCCGGTGCGGCGGTGGTGGCCCCGCTGCTGGTCGCCGGGTACGGGCTGGGCCTGCTGCTGCCCGCCAACAACGCGCTGGTGATGCGGGCGATCCCGGCGGAGTGCTCGGCGGTCGGCGGCGGCATGGTGAACATGGCGCGCAGCCTCGGCACCGCGCTCGGCATGGCGCTGTCCGTCCTCGGCGTCCACCTGGCGGGCGCGGCGTCCGGTGGGCGGACGGTGCTGGTCGTCCTCGCGGTGGTCGCCGTGGCGGCCACCGCGCTGACCGGTCCGACCCCGGTCCGTGGGAGCCTCAGGACGGGCTGACGTTCAGAGCGTCCTGGGCCCGGTTCAGGCCGAGCCGCACCAGGGTCTCCAGGGCGTCCGCGCAGCGGTCCAACACCCCCGGCATCGCGGCCAGTTCCTCGTCCGAGAACTTCTTCAGCACATAGTCGCCGACGCTCTGCCCCTTCGGCGGACGCCCGATGCCGAACCGCAGCCGGACGAAGTCGCGGGTGCCGAGCACCTCGCCCACCGAGCGCACCCCGTTGTGCCCGCCCGGCCCGCCGCCGCGCTTCAACTTGCCGGAGCCGTACGCGAAGTCCAGGTCGTCCTGGACGACCACCAGGCGCTCGACCGGCACCCCGTAGCGGCGCAGCAGGGCGGCCACCGGGCGGCCGGACAGGTTGATGAACCACAGCGGCTTGGCCAGCAGCACCCGGCGGCCGTCCACCTCGATCTCGGCGACCACGGTGGCGAGCCCGCGCCGGCGGAACCGGGCGCCGTGGCGCTCGGCCAGCCGGTCGACGGTGAGGAAGCCCGCGTTGTGCCGGGTCAGCCGGAACCACGGGCCGGGGTTGCCCAGCCCGGTGATCAGCCAGGGCGCGTCAGGGGTCATACGGTGTTCTCCAGGAGTCGGGACGGCGGACGGCCGGAGCGCGGTGCGGGCGGTACGGGACCGCCGCAGCGCCCCGGCCGTCCGGGGAAACAGCACCTTCCCCGGCCGTCCGGGGAACAGCAGTTGTCAGGACGCGGGGACGCCGGGGGCGGCGCCGCGCTCCTTGAGCATGTCGGTCATCAGCTCCATCTCGGAGGTCTGGGCGACCACCATCGACTGGGCGAGCCGCTTCTCGACGTCGTTCTTCGCCAGGTCCACATAGCCCTGGGCCATCTCGACGCCGCCCTTGTGGTGCTCGATCATCAGCTGCAGGTAGTACACCTCGGCGTTCCGCCCGCTGAGCGAACGCAGCTTCGCCATCTGGGCGTTGGTGGCCATGCCGGGCATCAGCGAACCGTCGTGGGCGGCGTAGTCGTGGTCCATCTTCATCCACGCCATCGGCTTGGCGGGCGAGTGCTGCGACAGCCCCCACTGGTCGAGCCAGCCCGTCATCATCCCGCGCTGGTTGGCCTGGGTGTTGATGATGTCGAAGGCCAGGGTGCGGGTCGGCTCGTCGCCGGTGCGGTCCCGGACGATGAACGACAGGTCCACCGCCTGCTGGTGGTGGGTCGCCATGTCGCGGGCGAACCCGGCCTCGGGCGAGTCGTCCGCGGGGACGGCCACCGAGGCCGTGCCGGAGGCCGACGTCCCGCTCGCCACCAGGGCCGGCACCCCGAGTGCCAGCGCCACCGCGGCGGCCAGCGCGGCCGGCCACCACAGCCGCCGACGGCCGGGACGGGCCGCCGGCTCCCCGGTCGCGACCGCTTCCGGAGCGTCCGGCTCCGGAGCGTCCGCCGCGGAGGCCTTCTCGGGACGGGTCGCGTCGGCGGTCACATCTGCCCCATGGTGCAGGAGGCGCCCGGCTCCTGGGTCTGCTTGCCCTGGACGTACTTGGTGAAGAACTGGTTCACCCGCGGGTCGCTGGCGCTGTCCACGATCAGCTGGGTGCTCCAGGCGTTCAGGGTGATGGTGCCCTGCTCGTCCGGGTAGGGGCTCATCAGCGAGTACGGGGTGTTCTTGACCTTGTCGGAGAGGGTCTTGATGTCCTCCGGGGTGGCCTTGCCGTTGTACGTCACCCAGACCGCGCCGTGCTCCATCGAGTGGACGGCGCGCTCGTTCTCGACCGGCTGGTCGTAGACGTGGCCCATGCAGTCCAGCCAGATCGCGTTGTGGTCGCCGCCGACCGGCGGGGTCATCGGGTAGTTGACCTTCTCCTTGACGTGGTTGCGGCTCAGGTCACCGAAGGTCTTCACACCCGGGATGTCCGCGTTGGCGGCGGCCTCCTTGTCCTTCTTCTTCTGGTTCTGGTCCATGACGATCCAGGTGCCGGTGGCGATCGCGCCGATCACCAGCACACCGGCCGCGACCGAGGCGATGACCTTGTTGCGGCGGTCGCGGCGCTGCTCGGCGGCGCGCAGCTCGGCGATGCGCGTACGGCGGTCGGCGACGTTCTTGTCGCCGGGCTTGTTGGACTGCTTCGAGGCGGAACCCATGATGGTTGTCCTTGTCCCCGCCGCGCACGGCTGGTGGCGACGGCGGTCGGCTGTGGTGGGGGTGGGGCGGACCCGCCGACGGGCAGCGTCGGCGGTGGGTTCCGCTCAGGACCGGTGCACCTGGAGTTCGTGCAGATCGGGTGCCGGGTGCGGGCCGTCCAGCAGTCCCGCGGGCACCACGCGGGGCAGCGCCTCGGGCGCCGGCGCGGTGAGGGGTGAGACGGCGGGCTGCGGCTGCGGCGGCGGGTTCGGCAGTTGCGCGTCCTGCGGGCAGAACGGGTGGCTGGAGCAGCCGTTGTCGTGCGGCGGCCGGCCGTCCGCGGTGCACAGGATCCAGTGGTCCTGCTCCACGGCGAGCCGCTGGTGGTGCTGGGACGCCCTGGTGGCGTGGCCGGCGTGGGGAGTGGCCGCAGTGGCCTCGGCGGCGCTGACCACCGACACGGCGCTGACCGGGGCCGGTGCCGGACGGACGGGAGCGTCCAACGCGCTCGACTGGCCCGCGCAGGGCAGTGCCGTCAGCAGGGCGACCAGCAGCAGGACCAACAGCGCACCCGCCGGGCGGCCCGCCGGTGCGGCCCTCCCCGGTCGGGGCGAGCTGGGGGCCGACGCGGTCATGCGCACATTTAATCAGCCGAACGGGTGAAGCGATGCCCCTCCTCGGCCCCCATTTTCGGCGGCGCATGCCCCGCAATGTCCAGGAAACGCCCTGCTCGGGGCACATCCGGCAAGCACGGACGGAACGGAAGCGGACGGCGTGCCGACGGCCCCGCGACCGCCCCGCCGCGGCTCCGTCGCGACCCGGCCGCGCCTGGGCGAACCGGCTGGTGAGCGCGGTGGCCGGGATGGTCCGGTCGGTGACCGGTTGTCGCCGAAACCCGGACAGCGTCGTTGCACTTGGAGACAATGACGCCAGTCCGGCCCCGCCGGGGGCGGCGCGACCACGGACCGACCAGGAGCCGCCAGATGAGCAAGCAGGGTGCACCCGCACAGCCGCCCCGGCCGGGCGACGGCTGGTGGGACACGGTCTACGACGGCCCGGCGGGCACCCTCCCCGACACCCCGCACGCCGACCCCGGCGACGGCAGCGTGGACGACTGGTTCGACACGGCGGTCGGGCTGATCGGGCAGCAGCGCGCGGCGGAGCCGGAGCCGCAGTCGGAGCCGGAGGCCGTCGCGGAGCCCGCGCCGGAGCCCGAGCCCGAGCCTGCGGTGGCGCGGGACAGCATCGACGACTGGTTCGACACCGCGATCGGCGTGATCGAGGGGACTGGGGGGAGCGAGGGGACCGGGGAGACCGGAGGGACCGACGGGCCAGGGCGCCGGCGCCCCTCGACCGAGACCCACCAGTTTCCCGCCCCGTCCTTCGCCTCCGACGCGCCCCGGGCGGAGCGTGCGCCCGAGAGCGAGACCGAGGCCGTGCCTGCGACCGAGGCCGTGGCCGAGGCCGTGCCTGCGACCGAGGCCGCGCCCGTGCCGGAGGCCGGTGCCGAGGCCGAACCCGAGCCCGAGCCCGAGCTCGAGGAGCCGCCCACCCCGGTGTCCCTGGAGAAGCCCGCCCCGGCCCCCGCCGCCGCACCGGAGCCCGAGCCTGAGCCCGCTCCCGAACCCCCGGCCGCCGGGGAGCCCGCCCCCGAGCCGGAACCCGCCCCCGAACCGGAGCCCGAGCCCGCCTCCACCCCCGAACCCCCGGCCGCCACCAAGACCCCCACCCCCGAACCCGAGCCCGACCACGCCCCCCAGCCCGACCCCGAGCCCGCACCCGCCATCCCCGACCCCCGCCTGGCCATCCGCACCCAGCGCGCCGACACCGACCCCGCCGTCCCGCACGTCGGCGAGCGCCCCCCGACCTACGGGCCCGAGCCCACCGCCGTACCGGAGGCGGACCCCGACTCGCTCGGCGCGGTCGTCCCGGACACCGCGCTGGAGGGCGCCCAGTACGGGAACACCGTGCTGCGCGCCGTCTCCGTCCGGGGCGACTCCGCCCGCTACCGGGGCGAGCCGCGCCGCGACAGCCTGCTGGTGACCAGGTTCGGCGACGGCCCCGACGGGCTGCTGCTCGCCGTCCTCGCGGGCTTCGACCGTACGGGCGGCGCCGAGGAGGGGGCACTCACCGCGGGGGCCGTCGCCGCCGCCACCAGCGAGGCCGGCCGTCAGCTCGCGGCCGCGATCGGGCGCAGCCGGGCGGGCCTGGCCACCGATCTGCGCGACGGCGCCCGGGACCGGCTGCGCTACGGCCTGCAGCGCCTGGCCACGAGCGCCGCCGCCCCGCTGCGCGCGCTGGCGCCCCGGGCCGAAGGGGACGACGCGCCGTCCCCGGCCTCGCTGCACTGCCTGATGCTGTCGCTGGACCCGGCGGCGGGCTACCGCGCGGCCTTCGGTGTCGGCCCGGGCGGGCTGTACCTGTTGCGTTCGGGCCACTGGATCGACGCCTACGCGGCCCGGTTGCTCCACCACCCCGACGGTCAGCCGCCGGTGCCGGACGCCCCGGTGCCGGATCCGCGCCCGTTCCGCTTCCGGCTGGTTCCGGCCACCCCCGGTGACATCCTGCTGCTCTGCACCCCGGGCCTGGCCGCCCCGATCGCGGACGAGCCCGCCGTGGCCCATTTCCTGTCCGCCCACTGGGCGCACCCCCACCCGCCGGGCACGGTCGACTTCCTGCGCCAGGTCCAGGTCCGCGCCAAGGGCTACGCCGACGACCGTACGGCGGCCGCGGTCTGGACCGAGTGAGTTGGTGCCCGGGCGCCAGAAGTCGGCCCATCCGACTTCTGGCGCAACCGGATCTGTGGCGCCCGCTTCCCACCGCCCCCGGACGTCGTGGCCGTCTCACGTCAGGTCGGGCGAATGCCAACGGCCATGCCGACGGCCACATCTCAGTGCCCCGCCGTCTGCACCAGAAGTCGGCCGGTCCGACTTCTCGCGCGGGTGGGCCCCAGTCGGTGCCTCAGGCCCGCAGCAGGATGGTCGCGACCGCGGTGGCCTGGTCGAGCGCGGCGGGCCGGCCGGCGCCGGGCAGGCCGATGGCGATGGGGACGGCGAGGCCGTCGAGCAGGGAGCGCAGTTGGAGGGCGCGGTCGGCCGCGGGGCCGGGGGTGAAGTGGCCGGCGGCGGTGCCCTCCTCGATGAGGGCGACCAGGTCGGCCTGCCAGGGGGATTCGATCTCCTGCTGGCCCTGGCGGATCTCGACGCTGGCGGGGGAGCGGCCCCACACCTCGACCCAGAGGATCCAGCGCGGGTCGCCGGGCCCTTCGGGCAGGTAGAGGCGCAGGTAGGCGTCGAGGCGCCGCCAGGGGTCGAGGGCGTGGTCGGCGAGGGCCTCGCGGCGGCGGGCACCGAGCTGGTCCTCGCTCCAGCGCAGGGTCTCCAGCAGCAGCTGGTCCTTGCTGCCGAAGTAGTAGAGCAGGTGCCCGGCGCTCATCTGGAGCTGCTTGCCGAGCCCGGCCATGGTGAGCTTGGCGAGCCCGTGTTCGGCGATCGCGGCCCGGGCGGTGGCGAAGACCTCCTCGCGGGGGCGCGCCGGCCGGCGCGGGCGGGCGTCCGCCATGTGCAGTGCTCTCCCTCGGTGGTGCGGAGCTCAGAAGGCTACCCGGGCGGGAGCGCGCGGCTCCCGCCCGGGGTGGATGTCAGAGCGCCTTCGGCTGCTGCTGGGTGATGCAGTGGATGCCGCCGCCGTTGGCGAAGATCTCCCGGGCGTCGACGAGTTCTACGGTGCGGCCCGGGTAGGCCTTGGCGAGGATGTCGGCGGCCTCCTGGTCGCGAGGGTCGGCGAAGGCGCACAGCACGACGGCGCCGTTGGCCACGTAGTGGTTGATGTAGGAGTAGTCGACCGGCTCGCCGTCCTCGTCCGACAGGACGGTGGGGGCGGGCAGTTCGATGACCTCCAGCGAGCGGCCCCGGGCGTCGGTGGCGGCACGCAGGACGGCGACCAGCTCCCGGCAGACCTCGTGGTCCGGGTGGGACGGGTCGGGCTGGACGTGGGCGACCACGACGCCGGGGCGCACGAAGGAGGCGACGATGTCGATGTGGCCGCGGGTGCCGAACTCGTCGTAGTCGCGGGTGAGCCCGCGCGGCAGCCAGATCGCCTTGGTGGTGCCGAGGAAGGCGTGCAGCTCGGCCTCGACCTCCTCCTTGGTCCAGTCGGCGTTGCGGCCCTCGCCGAGCTGGACGGTCTCGGTGACCAGCACCGTGCCCTCGCCGTCGACGTGGATGCCGCCGCCCTCGTTGATCAGCCGGGAGGCGAAGCGCTGGACGCCCGTCAGCTCGCCGATGTGCTCGGCGATGTGCTGGTCCTTGTCCCAGCGGGCCCAGGACTGCGCGCCCCAGCCGTTGAAGATCCAGTCGGCGGCGGCGACCGAGCCCTTGCCGTCGATCAGGAAGGACGGGCCGATGTCGCGCATCCAGGCGTCGTTGAGCGGGCGCTCGACGATCTCGACCTGCTCGGAGACGTACCGGCGGGCGTCCGCCGTCTCACCGGTGTTGACGATCAGCGTCACCGGCTCGTAGCGGACGATGGTGTCGGCGACGGCGGCCCAGGCCTCGCGGGCCGCGTGCAGCTGCTCGGGGCCGTCGAAGGTGGGGTTGGGGGTCGGGAAGGCCATCCAGGTGCGGTCGTGGGGGTGCCACTCGGCGGGCATCCGGTAGCCGAGGGAGGCGGGCGTGGGGGTGGTCATCATCGGGTCCTTGAGGGGAGGATCAGAGGAAGTAGAGGCGGCTGAGGGAGACGCTGTCGGCGGGCTCGGAGCGCAGCGGCGAGCCGTCCAGCGAGACCAGTCCGGTCTCGGTGACCTCGACCTGGCCGACGCGGGCGTTGCGCACCATGTCGCGCGGCCCGATGCCGCGGGTGCCGCGGACGCCGACGCGGCGGCGGCGGGTGGGCAGCCCGTCGGCGGGGCGGTCGAGGTAGGCGCCGTCGGCGGCGGCCTGGGCGACGAAGGCCACCGAGATGTCGGCGGCGGTGGCGCCGTGGGCGCCGAACTGCGGCCCCAGGACGAGCGGTTCGCAGCGGTCGGTGGAGGCGTTGGGGTCGCCGACCACACCGTACGCGGGGAACCCGGCCTTGAGGACCAGCTGCGGCTTGGCGCCGAAGTGGTCCGGGCGCCAGAGCACGATGTCGGCGAGCTTGCCGACCTCGATCGAGCCGACCTCGTGCGAGAGGCCGTGCGCGATGGCCGGGTTGATGGTCAGCTTGGCGATGTAGCGCAGCACGCGCTCGTTGTCGTCGCCGCTGTCGGTGGTGCCGTACGAGCCGGTGCCGTCCAGCGGGCCGAGTTCGGCCTTCATCTTGCCGGCCATGGCGAAGGTGCGGCGCACCGTCTCCCCGGCCCGGCCCATGCCCTGGGCGTCGGAGGAGGTGATGCCGATGACCCCGAGGTCGTGCAGCACGTCCTCGGCGCCCATCGTGCCGGCGCGGATCCGGTCGCGGGCCATCGCGGCGTCGCCGGGCAGGTCGACCTTGAGGTCGTGCGCGGAGACGATCATGCCGAAATGCTCGCCCAGCGCGTCCCGGCCGAAGGGCAGGGTGGGGTTGGTGGAGGAGCCGATGACGTTCGGCACGCCCGCCATCTTCAGCACGTTGGGGACGTGACCGCCGCCGCAGCCCTCGATGTGGAAGGCGTGGATGGTCCGGCCCTCCAGCACCTTCAGGGTGTCCTCGACGGAGAGGCACTCGTTCAGGCCGTCGGTGTGCAGGGCGACCTGGACGTCGTACTCCTCGGCGACCCGCAGCGCGGTGTCCAGGGCGCGGGTGTGGGCGCCCATGTCCTCGTGCACCTTGAAGCCGGAGGCGCCGCCCTCGGCCAGCGCCTCGATCAGCGGGGCCTCGTCGGAGGACGAACCGCGGCCCAGGAAGCCGATGTTGACGGGCCAGGCGTCGAAGGCGTTGAACGCGTGGCGCAGCGCCCAGGGCGAGTTGACGCCCACGCCCCAGACCGGGCCGAACTCCTGGCCGATGATCGTGGTGACGCCGGAGGCGAGCGAGGCCTCCATGATCCGCGGCGAGAGCAGGTGGACGTGGGTGTCGATGGCGCCGGCGGTGGCGATCATGCCCTCGCCGGAGACGATCGTGGTGCCGGTGCCGACGACCACGTCCACGCCGTCGAGGGTGTCCGGGTTGCCGGCCCGGCCGATCGAGGCGATCCGGCCGCCGATCAGGCCGATGGACGTCTTGCGGATGCCCTGGATCGCGTCGATCACCAGCACGTTGCTGATCACGACGTCGCAGGTGTCGCGGACGGCGGCGGGCTTGAGGTGCAGGCCGTCGCGGGCGGTCTTGCCGAAGCCGGCCAGGAACTCGTCGCCGGGCGCCTGGGAGTCGGCCTCGACCCGGACGATCAGGCCGCTGTCGCCGAGCCGGATCCGGTCCCCGGCGCGCGGGCCGTGGACGGAGATGTAGTCGTGGGGGCTGATCGCCGTCATGAGGGCACCTCCGTGTCGTCGAAGCTGGTCAGGTAGCCGGTCGCGCGGGCCTTCGCGAGGGCGGCCTCCTTCGCGCCGGGCGCGTCCAGGGGCCCGTCCACGAGCCCCGCGAAGCCGATCGCGACCCGCTCGCCGCCGATCGGCACCAGGCCGACCTCGACGGTGGCGCCCGGGTCGAAGCGCACCGAGGAGCCGGCCGGTACGGCCAGGTGGGTGCCGTAGGCGGCGGCGCGGTCGAAGGCCAGGCGCGGGTTGGCCTCGAAGAAGTGGAAGTGCGAGGTGACCGAGATCGGTACTCCGGAGGTGTTGTGGACGGGGATCAGCAGCGTCTCCTCGACCGGGTCGTAGCCGGCGCCGTCGCCGATCAGCGCGCCGCCGGGGGCCTCGTCGCCGAGTGAGCCGGCGCCCTTGAAGGGGTCGTTGACGACGGCGAGGCGGGTGCCGTCCTCGAACACGGCCTCGACCTGGACGACGGTGACCACGTCCGGCACGCCGGGCAGCACGTCGTCGGCGGTCAGGACGGAGCGGCCGGCCTCGATGGCCTCGGCCAGGCGCAGGCCGTCGCGGGCGGCCTCGCAGACGGTGTCCGCGATCAGGGCGGTCGCCTCGGGGATGTTGAGGCGTACGCCCCGGGCACGGCGGGCGCGGGCCAGCTCGGCTGCTGTGAAGATCAGCAGCCGGTCCCGCTCGGTGGGGGTCAGTCGCACGGTTCCTCGCTCGCTCGTCGCCGGGAGAGGGGCCGGCACGGGGCCGGGGGGCTTATGGGGTGATGTTCGGACCATCGTTAGAACGTCGTTCAAACATCTCGGGGCCATTGAACCCGGACCGGGCCGCCCTGTCCAGCGTTGCCGCTCCGACCGGGTCCGGCCTGTCGGGCGGGCGGCGGCGGTGAGGGCGGGTGTCGGGACCCGGCGCGCGGCGGTGGCGAAGGCGGGGGCGCGTGTCCGGGCGTGCGGTCCGGACGGGCGCCGGGTGTGCGCGGGATCGGGTGGGGGCGGCCTCGAAAAGCGCCTCTGCGCTTCGCAAACCTGTCCGGCGCGGGCAGTTGGATCACGTGAACCTCCCCGTGCCCCTTTCACCCCACGTGATCGGACGCACACTGTTGCAAACGCCGTCAACTGGGCATGAGGATGGGTGGTCAGAACGAGGGGGCCACCCGGCCGGCGGGGGATCCGGAGGCGGGGGCCCGGATTTGAGGGCGGGGGCATGTGTTGATGGACGGTCAGTCGCGATTCCCGCGGCAGCGGACGGGCTCGGGCGACACCTACCGGGCCGGACAGACCCAGGGCCCGGCCACCGGCACCGGGACGACCGTGTCGGGCGCGTCCGCGCCCGGCTGCGCGTTGCACCACCGGCTGCACCTGACGCTCGACCCGGCCGACCTGGTCGCGGTCGGCGCGGTCCGGCACCGGCTGCGCACGGCGCTGAGCCGCTGGGGGGTGCCGGAGCTGTCCGACACCGCCGAGTTGCTCTCCTCCGAGCTGGTCACCAACGCGCTGCTGCACACCGGCAAGGGCGCGGTCTTCGACGCGGTGCTCGGTTCGGACAGCCGGCTGCGGGTCGAGGTGCAGGACGGTGCGAGCCGACTGCCCGGGCGCCGCCGCGATCCGGACGCCGAGTACGCGACCTCGGGGCGCGGCCTGCTGCTGGTGGAGGCGCTCGCGGACTCCTGGGGAGTGCAGCTGAGGGGCGACGGCAAGGTCACCTGGTTCGAGCTCGCGATGCCCTGAGTCCCGCCGCGGGCCCCGTGCCGCACCGACCGCCGGTCCGATCGTCGGACCGCGCGCCGCGCCACCACTCGTACCCGCCGTCCACACGACTGTTCGTCATCGATTGATCTGTTCTCGAAGCAAGCCCTGAACAGAAGGCGGAACGCAAGATTTCCGGCCCGTTGCCATTGCCGCTCGGCCGAACATTGGCCAGGATGGTGGGAATGTGTGTCCACGTGCGGGACAGCAGCGGGGAGACCGAACCTCGACTGACCACCGTCCGTCGGCACCGTCCGATCCAGCACGACCCATCACATCGCCACGCGGCCCGTCCGGACGGTCGGCGCGGTCCGCCACGGCAGCGGCAGGAGCAGCATGCCCACTGAGCCCGAGTCGCCGGGGCCGGCGCTTCCTCCCGGCGCGTCCGCCGTGGAGCCGCCGCCCGCCGCCCGCCCGCCCGCGCAGGCCTCCCGTCGGAACCCGCTGCGCACGCCCCCCGGACTCGCCTCCGGACGGCTGGCCCCCGTGCTGTCCGGCGGACTGCCGCCCGCCACGGCTGACTCCATGCCGGACTGGCTGGAGCCCGCGATGGCCGCCAACGGCATCGGGTCCTTCGACTGGGACATCCGCCGCGACGTCCTGGAGGGCGACCAGCGCGCCTGCGCGATCATCGGCCTGGACGACGTCGAGCGCGGCCGCTTCGACCGCACCGCCGCCTCCTTCCTGTCCCTGCTGCACCCCGAGGACGCGCCCGTGGTGCGCCGCCGGGTCGAGCGTGCCGTGACCGAACTGGGCCAGTGCGGCGCCTACTACCGCACCGTCGGGCCGAACGGCAGCATGCGCGCGGTGCGCTTCCGCGGCCGGGTGCTCGCGGACGCCTTCGGCCGCGCCTCCCGGATGGTCGGCTTCGTCTGGGACGCCACCGTCGAACTGCACAAGCGCGACCGCGCCGACCGGCTCGCCCTGCTGCGCGAGGATCGCTCCCGCTTCATCAAGGAGGCCGCCCGCGCCCTGTCCGAGGCCGTCACCGTCCGGGACGTGGCCCGGGTCTTCACCGAGCTGCCGTTGCCCGGACTGCCGCCGGACGGCCTGGTGCTCGCCTCCTTCGAGGCCGGCCGGGCGCAGATCCTCGGCGCCTCCGGCTACCGCGCCGAGGCGCTCGCGGTCTGGGACCGCGCCGTGCTGCCGCCCGGCCACCCGGCCGCCGAGGCGCTGAAGCACCGCGCCCCGGTCTTCGTCTCCAACCGCCGGGAGTTCCGCGAGCGCCACGCCGACGTCTGGGAGCAGACCAGCCGCACCGGCCGTGGCTCCTGGGCCTACCTGCCGCTGGTGGCCAGCGGCCGGGCGATCGGCGTCTGCGTGGTCAGCTTCGACGACGAGCGCGAACTGGACGCCGACGAGCGGACCCTGCTGACCACCCTGGGCGGGCTGGTCGCCCAGTCGCTGGCCCGGGCCCGGCTGCACGACGCCGAGCACGAGCTGGCGGCGAGCCTGCAGCGGGTGATGCTGCCGCGCACCGTCCCCTCCATCCCCGGCGTGACCACCGCCGTGCGCTACCTCGCGGCCGGCTCCGGCCTGCAGATCGGCGGCGACTGGTACGACGTGGTGCCGCTGCCCGGCGGGCACGTCGGGCTGGTGATCGGCGACGTCCAGGGCCACGACGTGCACGCCGCGGGCATCATGGGCCAGCTGCGGATCGCGCTGCGCGCCTACGCCGCCGAGGGCCACCCGCCCGCCGCGGTGATGGCCCGCGCCTCCCGCTTCCTCGCCGACCTGGACACCGACCACTTCGCGACCTGCACCTACGCCGAGGTCAACGTGGACTACGGCGTGGTCTACGCGGTGCGGGCCGGCCACCTCGACCCGGTGGTGCGCCGCGCGGACGGCACCGCCGCCGCCGTGCCGGTGGCCGGCGGGCTGCCGCTGGGCATCGACCCGGACCAGGAGTACCGGGTCACCCGGTTCAGCCTGGACCCGGGCGAGACCGTGCTGCTGTGCACCGACGGCCTGGTCGAGGCACGCGGCATGGACCTGGACGAGGGCATCGGCCGGCTCACCCGCGTGCTCGCCCGTCCGCTGCCGGCCCCCGAGGAGGCGGTCCGCGACCCGCTGGAGGACCTGGCCGACCGGATCGCCTCCCAGGCCGCCGACTCCAGCGAGCGCGAGGACGACATAGCGCTGCTGCTCCTGCGCTGGGACGGCCCGGCGGGCGGGCTCACCACCCAGCAGCTGCGCCGCCGGATCGGCCAGGCCGACCTGGCCCGGATCGCCGAGGTCCGCGCCGAACTGCGCGACGCGCTGCGCCGCTGGGGTGTCGCCGAGTTCATCGACACCGCCGAGCTGCTCTCCTCCGAGCTGGTCACCAACGCCATCCGGCACACCGACCGGGACGCCATGTTCACCGCCCGGCTCTACCGCGAGTCGGCCTCGGACGGCGGCCGGGCCCGGCTGCGGGTCGAGGTGGAGGACGAGTCCGACCTGTGGCCCACCCGCCGCACGCCGGGGGAGCAGGCCTCCTCCGGACGCGGCCTGATGCTGGTCGAGGCGCTGGCGGACGCCTGGGGCGTGGAGCCGCGCGGCTCCGGCAAGCGGATGTGGTTCGAACTCAGCGGGGCGAGCGCGGCGTAGATCCCGAGGGCGAGTTGCGGATCCGGGCGGCCTGGAACTCCGAGCTGCCCGGTGCGATCGCCGACCGGGACCCGGTCGGTGCCGGGCCGCTCGACCACGACCGGGACGCGATTTCCGTCCCCCTGCCGCCGGGCGCGGGCCGACTCCTCGGTGCCGGTGCGGCGGTCGTCCTGACGCCCGGCGTCCGGTCCTGACCCCGGTGGAGGTGCTCAGCCGAACCGCCGTCGGCCCGACCGCCGTCGGCCGAACCGCCGTCGGCCCGACCGCTGTTCGGCCCGGCCGACGTCAGTCGAGCCACCGTCAGCCGAACTGCTGCTCCAGGTCCTTGAGCTTGCGCTCCAGCGAGTCCAGCCGCGGCAGGGTGACGGTGTCCTCGTCCGCGGTGAGGTCGATGGTGCGCCGTTCCGGACGGGCCGGCAGGCCCGGCTGGACGACGGTGCCCTCGGCCGCGCCGACCTCGCGCGGCCCGTCCCCGCGGGGCCCGGCGGCTATGGCGGGCTCCGGCCGCTCCGCCCCGGGCCCGTCGGCTGTGGCGGGCTCCGAGCCGGACTCCAACTGCCGTGCGGCGCCGCCGCGTCCGCGCCAGTGGCCGCCGCTGCGGTTGATCGCCCGGATCTCGGCCCGCTCGCGGCGGCCCGCCAGCTTGCGGCGTTCCTTGTCCAGGGTGCGTTCCCGTTTGTCCTCGCGGACCTCGTCCACCGCCTCGTCCAGGCTGCGCACACCCTCCAGCAGCATCAGCGACCAGGCCGCGTAGGTCTCGCGCGGGGCGCGCAGCCAGCGGACGATGCGGATCTGCGGCAACGGGCGGGGCACCAGGCCCTGTTCGCGCAGCGCGGCCCGGCGGGTCTGCTTGAGCGCCCGGTCGAACAGGACCGCCGCGGACAGCGACATGCCGGAGAAGAACTGCGGGGCGCCGGCGTGGCCGAAGCCGCGGGGGGCGTGCACCCAGTTGAACCAGGCCGAGGCGCCGGCGAACAGCCAGACCAGCAGCCGGGAGCCGAGTGCGGCGTCGCCGTGGCTGGCCTCGCGCACGGCCAGCACCGAGCAGAACATCGCGGCGCCGTCGAGCCCGAACGGGACGAGGTACTCCCAGCCGCCGGAGAGGCCGAGGTTCTGCACGCCGAAGCCGACCAGCCCGTGGAAGGACAGCGCGGCGGCGACGCCGGCGCAGCAGAACAGCAGCGTGTACGAGGCCGCGCCGTACAGGGATTCCTTGTGGCGGCGCCGTTCCTCGGAACGCTCCCAGGAATCCGCGCCGGCGGCGGGAGCGGATCCCCGGCTCCGGGCCAGGGCCACCAGGAGCGCGCTGACCAGTAGCCCAGCAACCCCGGTGACGGCCCAACCGAGCGGTATGTCGGACAATTTCATCGCCGGAACCAGCCTCGCTTTCCTGCGTCGCGTTCCTGTGTCGTGATGGCGGGGACCATCATGGCGGATGCTCGGCCGGGGAACGGCTGATTCGCTGTCAATGCGCTGAGGAGAGGGATTTCTGATCCGGCGAAAAGCGCATTGTCGTATCAATGCGATGCGGATTGTTCCCGAAATGGCGGGCTTTTCGGATTCGAAATCGGACGGATTTCCGTCAACTTGGCGTGACGGGCGGCGGCGCGGCTCGGCGCCGCCGGATCCGGGGGCAGCCGCCGCACATGTCCTCGGGTTCCACGGTGTACACGAGGCAGCAGCTGGCCCGGGCTCGGTCGGTGTCCGAAGCACTGACCGAGCCCTCCGCCGGACCATCGGGGGCGCCGGGGCGGCCGGGCGCCGGGTCCGCGAAACCGGCACCCGGGGTGAAGGGGGCCGGGGCGGAAGCGGGGCACCGGCCCGCGCCGGGCGCGCACGCGGCGGGCTCCCCGGGGGCGAGCAGCGCGGTCAGTTCGGCGCGCGCCCGCTCCTGCTCGCCGAGCAGCCCGCCCGCGTACCCGAGCCCCTCCACCACCGCGTCGGTGGCCATCGCCCACAGCACCCGGGGTCCGCGCCGCACCTCCGGACCGAAAGCGGCGAGCACCGGCGCGAGGAACTCACCCAGCGCGCCGCGCAGTTCGGCGGCCAGTGTGGGCTCGTCCGGTGCCGTACGGGCCTGCGGCGCGCCGGCCGTCGGGTCGTCCGGCAGGCAGGCGAAGGACTCCGGGCGGACCGTCAGCTCGACCGAGCCCGGGCCCCGGCGTACCGAGACGTCCGCCGGGCCGAGCAGCGGCACGCGCCGCTCCAGGAACCACGGCACGGTGAACAGCAGCGAGACCGGCCAGACGAAGCGGTGCAGTCCGAAGCCGGCCGCCACGTCCGGGCGCAGCGGCTGTCGGTAGCGGGCGAGGCCCTGTCGGGCGTCGTGGGCGACCAGCTCGCGCACCGCCCCGGGGTCCGCTGCCAGGTCGGCGACGGTCAGCCAGCCGTCGCCGCGCCGGGGTGGGGCGCAGCGCACGCTCACGACCGGGGTGAGCACGGTCAGTCGGTGGTACGACGGCGCGCAGGGGGCGGGGGAGTCCGGCGCGGGGCGGTGGACGTGCGCCTCGGTGGTGCGGCGGGCGCGCGGCGCGGGGCCGGGCCGGGTGCTGCTCGCGGTCATGGGCGGGCCCCATCGGGTCGACCGGGGCCGCCGGTGGACCGCCCGGCGGTGCCCGGTCGTCACGGCGGCCGGGGGCCCGCCCGCCCCGGCCGAGCCCCGCACCCGCGGCCCCGACGCGGGACCCCACCCCGCCCACTCCCCACACCACCCCGCTTGG